>JAJYDP010000920.1 GCA_021777365.1 Chloroflexota bacterium
GCCGCCGACGTGGCGGCCAACGGGGTCCGAGTTTGTCGATGGCTTCCGCGTGCCGCCCGGCGTGTAGTGGTGGCCGCTCTCGACGAGCGACGCACCGTCAAGGAGATCGGCGCACGATGTCGCGACTGGATCGCCACGCACGTCCGCGCTGCAGGCTTACGATGCGGCTCCCCAGCGGTACAGCGTGTGCAACTTCCGCCAGCCGCCGTGGTCGAGGTCTGCCGCGTGGCGGCCTCCATCCAGACGTGCTCGCCGAAACCGGGCAGGCCGCGGGGTGGATCGGGACCGGCTACCTGTGTGCGACGGCACGCCTCAAGGCTCGTCATGGACCCGCGAGAACGGCTTCGGTCAACGAGGCCGGCGGACCCGGAAGCGCCGGAGCCTCGTCGGTGCGGTGACCATGCGGGACCAGGCCGGCGGCGGGCAGCCGCGGAGGACGCACCGTTCGCAGGTCGGGCGCGAGGCCGTCACCGCCTCCGCGCGGGGGACCGTCAGGCCGAAGGACCCTGCCATTGGGACGGAACACTCGTCTAGGCTGGTCAAGTCCCGAGAATTGGAGGCCCGGTGATGCTGGCAAGCGATTCGACCCATCCGAACGATCAGTTCGAACCTGCGCGCCCACCGGGCCGACCGGCAGCCGACTGGCAGCCGGCGGGCGTTGATGGGGCGCTGACGGTCCTGGATCGTGTCGCCCGCTACTGCGTGTTCAGCTGCTCGCCCGGCACCGCCCGCTGCCTCGCAGAGCGGTGCGAGGCGTGGAACCTCGAACGCAACGCCGCCGCGTACCTCGCAGGACGCTGGCTCGACGCGCAGGACTGAATCATGCCGGCGCCGGTCCACCGATAAGACCGACCCGCTCCGCCCGCGGTGGCGGACTCGAACGAACGAGCCCGGGCTGCACGCCATGACGCGGAGCCCGGCAGGGGGAGTTGCCCCGCGTGGAAGCGTGAGCCGAGATCCGCCGGTAGCATCTCGCGGCGGGGATTCCCATCACGCAGATCACGCGCCAGCCGGGCCTGGCGCGCAGCACCGCGCACGAGGCGCTGCGGGCCCCTCCAGTGCGCACCACCCCCTCCTCATCCGGCCCGCCCTCGAGCATACCGACCAGCTGGAGCACGCGTAGCGGTTCGTCGGCCGGGGAGCGGCGACCGCCTGCGAACCCGGATTGGGGAAGCGCGGCGACGGCCCACCAACGTGGAGCACCGCACAGGCGGCGCGACGCCGCGAGCGCTCGACCGTGCCCGGACACACGCCACATGAACCCATGTGTCCCGGACGGTCCGTCGTCCAGCCGACTCAGAGGAACGGGTTCTCGATTCGGATGCCGGCGAGCGTGCGCCCGCCCTGAAGATCTTCGGTCACCAGGCGGCTTGCACCGGCGCGTCTCGCCGCCTCGACGACGAGAGCGTCCCAGAATGACAGTTTGTGCCGCTCCTCGAGTTGTGAAGCCGCCAGGATGAGCGGCAGATCGACCTGAACGAGCGGCCAGGTGCCGTAGAGGGCCACGATGTCGCGAGCTGCACCACGACTCATCGGTGGGTCGAACTTCCGGGTCGCGACGACGTAGAACTCCTGGAGGATCTGGGCGCTGAGCGTGCCGGTCCGGTTGGCCCAGAGCTCTTCGATGAGCGCCTGCGCCACCGGTTGCTTCAAGGCCTCCGAGCGGTCGTGGGCATAGGCGAGCACGTTGGTGTCAACGAAGGTCAGTGCGCCAGCCGTCATCGGACGCTATCGGTCGTGGAGTTCATCGCGCCGCCAGGACCTGCCGCCGTGGGGGGCCGCTCCCCGCATGAGATCCTCGGCGCGACGCCAGGCCTCTTCGTACCGCGCGTCCTGCTCCACCAGCGCATCCAGCTCACGGGCGACCAGTGCGCTCACCGAGGTCCCCCGTTTCGCGGCCACTATCCTTGCGCGCCGGATCACGTCCTCGTCCAGTTGAAGTGTAAGGTTGGTCTTGGCCATCGTTCGAATCTCCACAGTCTCATACGTGGACCACAGCCTACCACATCGCCGCGTCCCGTCGGCGCGCGCAGCGCTGAAGCCCGAGTCGTCGCCGTCCCAGGTGAACCGGCCGTCGTGCTCGAGGTCCTGCAGCTTGGGCGATGGGAGGATGAAGGCGTAGAGGCCGCCGTCGACCACGCCCACCGAGATCGGGTGGACCCGGGGAGGGTCGTCGCCTCGAACGGCCACCAGGAGCGCTGCGCCGTGGCCCGTTCGGCAGAGAAGCTCCCTTCCTTTCGTGGCGATGTCAGGAGCTGCGGTCGCGAAGTCGCCCCAGGTGACCACCATCGGCCTCCTTTCCATCTGCGATCGGCCAGGCACTGCAGCGCAACCTGACACGGGCAGGCCCGTCGCCAGCGGGCCATCGTGCTCGACGTGGCGCGGTCCAATGCCTCCGTCCGGTCCGGCGCCACTTCATCGGTCGCCCGCGCGACGCGAGGTGCCTGGCCGGGCGGGGCACGAGGGAGCGCGACCCGCGCTCGGGCGCGCAACGTCGGTCGCCCGCGC
>JAJYDP010000921.1 GCA_021777365.1 Chloroflexota bacterium
GTCCGACGCGACGTAGAGCGTCGGCTGATCGAGCCCCGAGCCGTCGAGCGTCATGCCGCCGGCCGGACCGCCGAGCGGCAGGCTCGCGACCTGGTCGAGCGTGACCGCGTCCAGGAACCGGACCGAGGTGCCCCCGGCCACGGCAAAGACCGGCGAAGTGTCGAGCCGGGCGGCGTCGCCCAGGGCCTGGAGCGGCGCCGCGATGGCCGACTGCTGCGCCGCGCTGAGGTACGCGGCCACGACCACGGGGCGGAGGTCCGCCCTGGCCGTGGCGAGCTGGGCCTGGTCCCGGGCGAGCGCGGTACGGGCCGCGGCAAGGGCCTGGTCCTGTGCCGGCGAGCGGGACGCCAGGCTCGCGTAGCGCTGGACGGTGGCCTCGGCGGACGCGACCGCCTCCTGGGCCTTCGTGACCGCCGCGGGAAGGGTGAAGATCGGGCCGCCGGCCACCCCGAGCGCGGTCGCCAGGGCGGCGAGCCTGGCCGGATCGTAGGGCTTCGTGAGGTCGACCGTGACGCCGGTGACGGGGTCGAGCGCGACCACGCCGGTGACGGGACCGGTCCCGGCCTGCGGGCTGGCGGTGCTCCGGCCGAGCACCGCCCCCGAGCTCGTGTCGAGGCTCACCAGCGAACCGCCGGTCGTGACCGCGAGTACGCTCCCCCCGGTGGTCGACGCGACCAGGCGCTCGACCGGCGCGCCCGCGCCCGGGCCGGGCAGCCGGGTGGGCTGGACATCCGCCACGCCGCCACCCTTCGATCGCAGCGCGTCGAGGCTCGAGGTGGGCAGCGACCAGATGCTCCCGTCGCCCGCCGCGGCGTAGAGCACGTGCTGGAACGTGTCGACCGCGACCGCGGTGGCGCCGGCCACCGGGATCTTCGCGACCAGGCCGCGGCCCTGGAGATCGTAGGCGAGCACGTCGCTGCCCGTGGCGACATACAGGCGATCGCCATCGCGCCCGGTGCCACCTCCCGGGTCGCTCCAGCGCGGCTCGATCGCCGTGTCCCGCACCGTCACGCCCAGGTCGCTGGTCCCGGTCACCCGGTCGTCCCCGAACGCGACGATGCCGACCGCCATCAGGTACTTGGCGAGGTGCGGATGCGTGAACTCGTAGATCGCGTGGGGCATCCCGTACCGCCAGTCCTGCAGGAACTCGGTCGCGGTGCGCGCGTGGTAGACCTCGTCGAAGTACATGCCGTACGGCTGCGCCAGGCCCACGATGCGGGTGGTCATGGCCGTGATGACCAGCAGCGCCATGACCAGCAGGTCGAGCCGGTCGACGCGGCCCCCTCGCTCACCGTGGAGCGACCGGCTGCGGTCGGCGCGGATGGAGCCGGGCCCGAGGAGACCGCGGAGAGCGCCCATGCCCCACCGCCTGGCGGGGCGCGGCACCCATTCGGTCTCCGGGGTGACGCGCGCGGCACCGGGGCCCACGGGGATCTCCAGGGACGCGTCCGCGGACCCCACCGCGCCCTCTCCCGCGAGCCCGGCGGCCCCCGCGATGGCACCCGGGCCCACCGCGAGGGGTGCCGCCGCCGCGGGCGTCGTCGCCGGGACCTCCGACCGCCTCCGGCGCCCCAGGAGCCACTGCACCGGGTCGAGCGCCACGAGCGCCACGAGGAAGACGGCGATGTGACCTGTCGCGGACAGGATCACGCCGGTCTCGGAGCGGAACGCGGCTCCTCCCAGCAGGTTTGCGATGTTCGGGGTGGCGTACAGCGGCAGGGTCAGGATCCCGTGCAGGTTCATCAAGGAGGCCGCGGCCAGCACCACCGTCGCCACCAGCCACCGCCGCGACGTCATCGCGAGGAGCGGGAGGAGGACGAAGATCGGGAACAGGTAGCGCTCGTGGACGCGTGTGGGCAGCACGAAGAAGGCCAGCGAGAGGAACGCCGCGGCGAGGAGGATCGAGCGACGGCTGTCCCTCCAGGCTACCTGCAGCACGCCGAGCACGATCCCCGCCAGCAGGAGCGTGGCGCCGATGACGAAGCCCGGGAGCGGTCCGAGCAGGGGGACCAGGTCGTTGGACCAGGTGCCGGCGCGTGCCAGCGACACGCCGCCCGGGTCCGCCACCAGCGCCCAGCCGTTGTAGGCGTTCACCGTCAGGTAGTGGTACTCGCCAGCGGTGGTCAGCACGAGCCGGAGCAGGCCCACGATGTCGAGGCGGAAGGGGACGATGACCACGAAGAGGACCGCCAGCCCGGCGGCGATCGACGAGATGATCCGCCATGGCCCCTGCTCGTCCACGAACCAGCTGGCCAGCCGCTCGCTCCGGACGCGCGGCACGGGCCCGGAGCCCGGCACGAAGAGGTGGCGCCGCAGCAGCATGACGCCCACGATGGGCGAGAGGACGAGCCCGAACTGCGGCTTGACCAGGGCCGCGAGCACGGCCAGCGCGGCCGCCGTCTCGGACCAGCCACCGACGAGCGCCAGGATCGCGCCCAGGACCACCAGGGCGCCGAGGGCATCCACCTGGCCCCAGAGCGCGGAGTCGTACCAGGGGACGGGGTT
>JAJYDP010000922.1 GCA_021777365.1 Chloroflexota bacterium
TGAGCGCGGCGCCGCCTCGCCCGGGCGGGTGCCCGGTCCAACGCGAGCGTCCTCGGTAGCTTACCTACGACCCCGGTTTCGCGGCCCTTCGCCCCAACACGGGTGTCCTTGTCCAGATCCCTGTTCCGACGAAGCTACGGCGCGTTGTACGGGCGGAGGGCGCGTCGCGCGACGATCGAGTGACCGGCACGCTGTTGATCGTGCTCCCCAGCGGCCGCCGATCGCACCACGAGGCGCCAGGCCGCGGTCCATGCGCTGGTCGCCTGGTCCGGGATCGCCTCGTCCATCGCCGTGCCCGACCAGGGCCCGCTCGTGTCGAACGAGGCGGTGAGCCGGGCCACCCCGACGCATCGGCCGACGCGACGATCGAGCGGACGAGCTGCCAGCGGGCGCCGGTCCAGCGCAGGATGCAGAAGATGGCGACCGGGACGGGCAGCCCCGGCCGGTCCGGGCGAAGGACGGCCGAGCGGGTCACCGGTGCCCCGCGTGGCACCATCACCGGCCTGCCGGCACCCTTCGCCAGCGCGAGCTGGCGGACCACCATGCGGATCGCGGCGCTGGTTTCCGCGGGCAGGTCGTGATCCTCCGCGACCACCGCCCGATACCAGGCGGTGGTGGTCGGCCGGATGGTGACCGACGCCGTGCCCTGCGCATCGGTGGTGAGCAGCGCGACGCGCGTCCAGGTGATGGCGTCCCGCGTCGCCAGGATCTCGACCGCGCGGTTCCCGCCGGTGCCGACCGAGACGCGGAGGGTGGCGCCGGTGCCCCAGGTGATGACCGGCGGCCCGGCGAGGACGATCCCCGACGAGAGGGGCGGGAGCACGACGCCCAGGCCGGCGGCGGTGCCGTCCGGGAACTGCGCGCGGTAGTAGGCGGTGGCGTCCGGCGTGAACGTGTACGTCGCCGTGCCTGCCGCATCCGTGGTGCGCTGCGCGAGCGCCATCCAGATCCGTGCGTCGAATGAGCGTTCGAGGGTGAACTCGCTGTTCGGCGGGCCGGCTTCGGTGAGGGTGGCCGGCGCACCCGCGGTCACCGTGAAGATCGTCGGGATGTTGCCCCCCAGTGGCACGACGAGCTCGAGGGTCCAGGGCTCGGCCTGGGCGAGGCTCGGGACGTAGAGTCGATAGAAGGCCGTGGTCGTCGGCGCGAAGGTGTAGCTCGATTGTCCCGCGGCGTCGAACGACACGGCCGCCAGGGGGGTCCAGGTGATCCGATCCGGCGACACCTGCCATTCGGCCGTCAGGCCCGGCGTGCCGCCGGTCATGGTCAGGCGAAGCGACTGGCCCGGAGCGATGGTGTACACGCGCAGGCTGGGCGCGGGCGCCGGTGCGGGCGTGGCGTCGGCGGCCGCGCCGCCGGCAGCCGGCCCCCCATACGACACGCTGAACCCGGTGGCGGTCAGCGCCGAGGGCGCCGAGACCGTGGCGCCGCCCTGCACCATCGCCACCCGGGTGAGGGTGGTCTCCGGTCCAGCGGCCTGCAGGTCGCGGAAGAGCACCGGGGGGCTGTACGCGCCGAGCGGGTATTCCTCGCCCGTGGTGCCGTCGGTGGGAGCCTCGACGACCCACTCGGCCGAGGCGGCGGGGCCCCGGTAGGTCGGCTCGATGGTGAACGATCCGCCGGTCGAGATGTCGCTCACGGTAATGGCCCACTGCGCCCCGGCCAGCTGGCGGATCGTCACCCTGATGCTGTCGCCGGGCGAGACCGCCAGGCTCAGGATGGGGACACTGGGGGCCGGCAGGATCTCCCACCAGGCCTGCGTGTAGACGCGCTGGGTGGCCGGGTTGTAGAGCTCGTCGGCCCCGGCCTGGATCAGTGAGCGGTCCGGGGCCACGCCGTCGATGCCCACCCACTCGGATGCCACCGACACGGTGGGCGTCGCCGCGAGGTGCGGCACGCTGAACGTCCCGGCCGCGCTCGTCTAGGGGCCGGGTCCGGCGATGTAGCCGGACCAGTTCTGCGAGGTGCCCGCGGCGCTGGTTGCGGCCTGGTCGGTCCCATGGGTGATGTGCGCGACGCTCTGGAGCGATGGTCCGACCAACGACGGACCGGCCGCGTCGGGGGCGGACAGATGGCCGGTCCGCAGCAGGGCTCCCACATCGAGGCGACTCGACGCGCCGACCAGGGGACGGATCGTGTGGGAGACCGAGACCAGCGGTCCGGCGCCGATCTGGCTCGTCGCGCCGCTCACCGCCAGGCCGAGGATCACCCCGGCGACACCCAGTCCGCGGATCCAGCGTGCTCCCACGGTCCATGCTCCCCTGCGATCGCTCCTGGGCGGGTGACCGATGACCTCCGAGGAGGCGATCGCCCAGCCTCGGCGTGGGTCCGCACCTGTCAAGGGTTGGGTCCACGTGACCCGATGTGATCCACGTCGCCTGTACCGGTGTAGCAGCGGGTCGGCCGCGTGCCCACGCCCTGGCGCGAGAAAGTGGTGCGTGCTGGCGACGGCACCGCGGTTCCTCGCACGCGGCTGTGCCGGTCCTGTCGCGCGCGCGGTGC
>JAJYDP010000923.1 GCA_021777365.1 Chloroflexota bacterium
GCGGTCCGCGCGGCCGGCGGAATCGCGGCGCTGGCGCACTTCCGGGAAGCGCCCGAGCGGCTCGAGGTGATCGAGCGGCTGCGCGACTGGGGGCTCGGCGGGCTGGAGGCGTACTACGTCACGTTCGACGAGGCGACCCGGGCCGCGGTGGCCGCGATCGCCGCCGAGGAGGGCCTGCTGGCCACCGGCGGCAGCGACTACCACGGCGACACGTGGACGTACGCGCAGGCGCAGGGCACGTGCCATGTCCCCGACGAGGCCGGCGACGCGCTGCTCGCGGCGCTCGGCGTGCCGCCGCTCCGGGCCCGGTCCGCGGGCCCGCCCGCGCCCGCTCGCTAGACTGGTGGGCATGGCAGCCCGGCAGCTCCCCGTCCTCGACCTCGTCCCCCGCTCGACCCCTGCGCCCCGCCGTCCCGCCCCCGCTCCGGCGGAGCTCGACGAGTTCGTCACCGACGACCTCGCGCTGCCGCGCTTCCACGTCTGGACGCTCGGCTGCCAGATGAACCAGTCCGACTCCGAGGAGATGGCCGGCGCGCTGCTCGCCGCCGGTTGCCCGGAGGCACCCTCCATGGAAGAGTCGGACCTGATCGTGATCAACAGCTGCGCGATCCGCGAGACCGCCGAGGCCAAGATCATCGGCCGGCAGGGTCATCTCGCCAGGCTGAAGGCCGCGAACCCGGGCCTTCGCGTGGTCCTGACCGGGTGCGCGGTGCGCGTGGAGAACCGCGACCGGCTGGCCCGGCGGTATCCGGCGATCGACCTGTTCCTGCGGCCCGACGAGGAGCCGGAGCTGGTGGCACGGCTCGGCCTGGCGAGCGCCACCGCGCCCGGCCTGCTCGCGATGGTCATGGCCGGAGTGACGCTCGCCGCGCCGGCGAGGGACGGTGCGCCCGTCGCCGATGCGCTGCCCGCGCTCCGGGCAGGCGCGGTCGCCGGCGAGCGGGTGGCGCGCCGCAGCGCGATCCAGGCGTGGCTGCCGATCATCTACGGCTGCGACAAGACCTGCACGTACTGCATCGTGCCGTTCAGCCGCGGGCCGGAACGGAGCCGCGCGTTCGACGACGTGGCGGACGAGGCCCGGCGCCTCGCGGCGGCGGGGTACCGCGAGGTCACCCTGCTCGGCCAGAACGTCAACTCGTACGGTCACGACCTGCCGGCGGAGGCCCGGTTCTCCCACGTCCGCCGGGCTCGCGAGATCGGACGGCAGATCGACCTCGACGGCCGCCCGGACATCACGGAGCTGCTGCGGGCGATCGACGCGATCCGCACGGCCGACGGCGCCCCGGCCATCCCGCGCCTTCGCTTCATCACCTCGCACCCCTGGGACCTGGGGGACCGGCTCATCGCCGCCATGGCCGAGTGCCCGTCCGTGTGCGAGCACCTGCACCTCCCGGTCCAGTCCGGGTCCGACCCGGTGCTGCGTCGCATGGGCCGGCAGTACACGGTGGCCTCGTACCTCGAGCTGGTGGGCCGCCTCCGCGAGGCGGTGCCCGGGATCTGCCTCACGACCGACGTGATCGTGGGGTTCTGCGGCGAGACCGAGGAACAGTTCCGGGAGACACTGGCGCTCCTCGAGCTGGTCCGCTTCGACACCGTCTTCGCGGCCGCCTTCTCGCCCCGCCCCGGGACCCCGGCGGCACGCCTCGCCGACGACGTGCCCGCCGGCGACAAGCGGCGCCGGCTCAACGAGCTGCTGGCGCTGCAGGAGGCGATCGGCTGGGAACGGAACCGGGCCTGGGTCGGACGCACCACCGAGGTGCTCGTGGACGGCATCGACCGGCCCCGAGGCCACGATCACGACCACCGCGACGAGGAAGCCGCCATTGGGTCCGCGGCCGCGACGCACGCCGAGGGCGAGGGTCTGCCCGCCGGCGAACCTGGGCGCCCGAGCGAGCCCGCAGATGGCCACGTGCGGCTCGGAGGCCGGAACCGCGAGAACAGGCTGGTGCACGTGGACGGACCCGCGCACCTGGTCGGCCGGCTCGTCCCGGTCCGGATCGACCGCGCCGGCCCGTATTCGCTCACCGGAACACTCGTCTCCCCGGCGGTGTAGCCGATGCCCGCCCCGCTCCCGGCCCTCATCGTGATCGCCGGGGCGACCGCCACCGGGAAGACCCGGCTCTCGCTGCGCCTCGCGGGCGCCGTCGGCAACGTCGAGATCATCTCGGCCGACTCGCGGCAGGTCTACCGAGGCATGGACATCGGCACGGCCAAGGTCTCGCGCGCCGAGCGCAAGCTGGTGCCCCACCACGGCCTCGACCTCGTCGACCCCGACGAGCCGTTCAGCGTCTCGCTCTACCAGCGGCACGCCCTCGATGCCCTCGCGTCCATCGCCGCCCACGGAAGGGTCGCGCTGCTGGTGGGCGGGACCGGGTTGTACCTGCGGGCCGTCGCGCGCGGCGTGCCGCTCACGGACGCGCCCCACGATCCCGAGCTGCGGGCGCGCCTCGAGTCGGACCTGGCCGGGTTCGGGATCGCAGCGCTCGCCGCGCGTCTGGCA
>JAJYDP010000076.1 GCA_021777365.1 Chloroflexota bacterium
CGAGCCGCGCAGTGCCCTATCGGCGCCGAACCCGGGAATAGGCCACCTGCTGCGGCGCCGCGCGCGGGAGCGCGAGCGCATGCGACGGGCCCCCCCGTTAGTGTCGCCTTCCTACCTTCCCCGTGGCGGTCCTCCTTCTCCATCCACCCCGTCTCTACCACCAGGTGGCGTGGGCGGGGCAGGACCGCCCGCAAGTTCCGCGACCAAGGACTAACCGTGTTGACGCTGAAGCTCCTCGCCAAGCTGTCGGCGCTGTTCCATAAAGTCCTCCCTCTCCAAGAGGTCCACCACCTTCCAAATCGGAGCGGCAATGGCCACGTCGCTCGGGTGCACCGCGGTCAGATCGGCCCGCTCCTGCCACTCGCCCGGTGCCTGTTCCTCAACCACCGGCAGCCGGTCGATAACGTGCCCGGTGTCGATCCCGAGGAGACGGAAGCGCGTGACGTTGTCCTCCAAGGACGTGTCGCCGATCTCCCCGCGGAAGCTGTGCTGGGGAGTCAGGACGACTACTGGAGACCCGCTGAACCCGGCGTGGGACCGCATCTCGATGAGATACGCCTCAACTTCTCTTCCGCGGCCGTCGCGGACCGGCTCGGCCGGATTCGGCATGAGGGAGATGCTTCCGAACCTAGCGATTGGGTTGTTTGTCACTCGCCCACCGTGAGCGACGAACCGGCCGACCATGTAGCACTCGTCGCCGACCCCCACATTCAGCGCCTTGGCCTCCTCCCGAGTGACCGCAAGGCTTTCAAGGGAGAGCTGGTACGGGACGACGTCGGGTGGCAAGGGGAGCAATGCCACGGCGAAGTCGTCCCCGTGCGGCGCCCAGGTCCAATTTTCTGGTCCTCCTCACCTTTCCATGGGTAGCTCGACTGTGATCCCACTGCAGCAGAGGTAGATCATCGCGATGAGGGCGGAGGCGGAATGATGCCCGTAGCCCCGGTGGTTGATCAGGCGGATCTTCGAGTTCAGCCCCTCGAGCCTCGAGTTCGACAGCCCGAGCTCGATCGCCGCGAGGATCCCCTCGCGGTTTGCCCGGATCGTTCGTGCGAGGCGAACGAACGAGGGGATCCGGCAGCGGGAAGCCCACCCGAGCCAGAGGTCGAGCTCCTCGGCGGCCACCTTGGGATCGGCGATCTTGTAGAGGTCGCGCAGCGACTCCTTCAGCACCCAGGCGCGCCAGAGCACCCCGCCCTCGGCCCGCAGCTGCTCGAGGACCAGGCGCTGGGAGAACTTCAGCCGGGCGGGGTCTTTCACCAGGGCCCAGCGGGTCCGCTTGATCCAGACCGCGAGCGCCTCCCCGGAGGCCCGGTGGCGCCTCCAGGCCCACCGGCGGGCCGCATCCACGGCCTCGTTCGCGAGCTTCACGACGTGGAAGGGATCCACGCACCGGCGAGCCCGGGTGGCACGGGCGGCCGTGGCCTTGGCGTAGGCCCCGGCCATGTCCATGGACACGGCCTGAAGGCCCGCCGCACGCCCCTCCCCGAGCTCGTCGTAGAAGCGCTCCAGGGTGGCGGCCGAGCGCCCCTCGCCCACCCACACCACGGCCCCGTCCCGGTCGTGGTCGGCGACCACCGTGAGGTAGTGGTGGCCCCTTCGCCAGGAGATCTCGTCCACCCCGATGCGGTACAGCTCGTTCAGGCGGGCATCGTCGATCGAGTGGGCCACTACCCGGGCGACGATCCCCGCCACGGCCTCGAAGGACACCCGAAGCAGCCGGGTGATCGTGGTCTTGTCGCACCGTTGGGCGAGGAAGGCCACGACGTCCTCGAAGTCCTTCGTGTGGCGGGCCCCCGGGCGGGCCCAGGGCACCGCCTCGGTCCGGACCCGGTCACACCTCGGGCAGCAAAGCCGGCGGATCTCTGTCTCGAGCAAGAGCCGGCAGGCCCCGAGGTCGAGGTGGCGCCAGCGGCGCGTCGAACGGTCGTAGGCGGCCCGAGACGATCCCCCGCAGGGACACCAAAGCCTGCTCCGCCGACGGAGCCTGATCGAGACCACCACGCCCTCCGGGGCGAACGCGACCCCGGTCACGGTGGCGCCGGGGATGGCCAACATGCGGTTGAATGCGGTGGTGACGCGCACGCCCTTGCCCCCTTCGGATCGGTGCTTCGTCGAAACCCGAACCGTAATGGACGGGGCGTGCGCGTCTCACCTCCAGTCGAGACGCGAACCCCGGGAGGAGGGCGATCGTTGCCGCGGGCAGCGGAGACGGAGCGCCTCGGCCTTACTGCGGGTCAGGGGAGGCTACCCACGGGAACCCGAGGAGTCCCCCCTTTGGCCATACGTCGACGTGGTGCTCTTCCACCAATGGAGTCGGGCAATGTCTCCGAACCCTCAGACGTGTTCGGAACGTTGGCCGTCTCGCGGGTGGCCACCTCTCTCCCTCCGCGGCAACGCGACGCAGGGGAGGGAGCGGGCGCGGGCGTGGCCTGGTTCCTCGCCTCGGCCCGGCCCACGCCCCACGGCGACACCGGCCTTCGGATCGGTCAGGCGGACGCGTCAGGGCCCCGCGCCGGCTCGGTCCTGCCGTACAGGTTCGGCTTGACGTCGTAGGCGCGCCGCTCGAGGGTCAGCGCCCCGGCGCGGGCGCGCGCCAGCTCCTGCGCACCGAGCCGGGTGACCGAGGTCAGGACCAACCCCTCCTGCTGCATTTCGGCCCCCGCGAACCCGACCCGCACGTTCCCCACGTCGAGGGCGTAGTACTTGAGCTGGTGGGCCCCCGGCTCGTCGGGGTTCCACTCGTCGATCACGAGCACCCGCCGGTAGCAGCCGGCCGGCACGCAGGTCCGCTGCCCGGTCAGTTCCACAACCGCCCGATCGGCGAACCCGATGGCGGGCGCCCAGCCCTGGAGGTAGCTCGAGGTTCCCGTGCGCGGGTCGGCCCTCATCATGATGCCGGGCCTCGCGCCCTGCAGGCCCACGATCCAGGTGTCGGGCGCGCCGGCGAACGCGCCGTCCTCGTACTCCTCGGGGTACTCGCCCATCAGCCAGACGTTGCCGGCGCCGTCCTGGGCGAAGAACGCGAGCTCGCCCTCGACGAGCTGGCCAGCCGTGTAGTCGCGGTCCCAGATGACCACCGACGGCACCCCGTCGATCCTCTTCGTCAGGTCGGTGACGGTCATGACCACGCGGTGGGAGACCTTCCGGTCGCCCTGGCGGACCGTCCCCTCGTACACGAACTGGGTTCCCGGAACGAGCGGGAGCCAGCGGTTGTCGATTCGCGTCGAGGCGGTGAACGAGCTGGCCGGATAGTCCTCCGCGGTCGCCGGCGGCAGCGTCGCGCGGGGGGTGCCTCCCGCGCCCTCCGTCCGCGACGGCCCCGGCGCCGGACCCGCGACGCAGGCGGACGCGGCGAGCGCCACCGCGACGGCCCCGGCGCCGACGATCAGGTGAATCGGGCGCATCCCATCCTCCTTCATGGCTCCGCGGGGACCCTCGACGCTCCGCTCCTCGCGAAGCGCAGGTACAGCGAGGGGATCACGAACAGGTTCAGCAGGGTGGAGGTGACCAGCCCGCCGACGATCACGACGGCCATCGGGTGCTCGATCTCGTGGCCGGGCAGGTTCCCCGCGATCACGAGCGGGACCAGCGCGAGGCCGGTCGCGAGCGCCGTCATGAGGATCGGGCGGAGCCGCTCCCGCGCGCCCCGCAGGACGAGCCCGGGTCCGAAGGGCTCGCCCTCGAACCGCTCCAGGTGCTGGAGGTGGTTGATCAGCATGATCCCGTTGCGGGCGGCGATGCCGAGGACGGTGAAGAAGCCGACCAGCGTGCCGATCGAGATGATGCCGCCGCCGGCCCAGGCCGCCAGGATGCCGCCGGCGAGAGCCATCGGCAGGGCGAGGAACGACATCGTGGCCAGCCGCCAGCTCCGGAAGGCCCGGCGCAGCAGCAGGAACACCACCAGCACCGCGCCGATGGCGAGGGTCAGCAGGTTCCGCTGCGCCGACTGGCGCTCCGCGAACTCGCCGAGCACCTCCGCGTGGTAGCCGAGCGGGGACCGTGTCCGCTGCAGCGCCGCGTGCAGGTCCCCGACCACCGACCCGAGGTCCCGACCCGAGACGTTGGCGGCCACCTCGATGCTCCGCGACCCCTGCTCGCGGTGGACGGCGTTCGGGGCGGGCTGGAGCGTCACGTCGGCCACCTGCGCGAGCCGCACGTGCCCCCCGTCCGGAGTGTCGAGCAGCAGCCGGCGGATGTCGGTCACGCTGCTGCGTGTCTCCGGGACGCTCCAGACCTGGACGTCGTAGGCCTTCCCGTCCCGGAAGATGTCGCCGACCTCCTCGCCGGAAACGAGCGTCGCCGCGGCCCGACGGACGTCGCCGGGCTTGACCCCGTAGCGCTGCGCCGCGGCGAGGTTCACCCGGACGTTGATCTGGGGAACATCCTCCTGGAACTCCACGTGCTGCTCGGTCACCCCGTCGATGCCGGAGAGAAGCTTCAGGACCTTCTCGGCCTGGGCGCGAAGCACGTGGAGGTCGGGACCGAAGATCCGGACGACGATCGGCTCGCTCGACCCCGCCAGCACCTCGTCGACGCGCTCGTTGAAGTAGGTGAGCACGTCGCTGTAGAGACCCGGGTAGCTCGCGGCCACGCCCCGGATCGCGGCGACGGTCTTGTCGTAGTCGGCCCCCGGGTCCAGGCTCACCCAGTTCTCGCCGAAGTTCCCGCCGACCACCTCCTCGGCGAGCAACGCCTGCCCGATGTGGGAGCCGAAGCTCTGGACGCCGGGGATCGCCGAGAGGTCGCGGCTCGACGCCGTCACGATCCGCCGCTCCTCCGGCAGCGAGGTGCCGGGCTTGGTGAGCCAGTGCATCAGGAAGTTGCGCTCCTTGAATTGCGGGAGCAGCGACTGGCCGAGGCTCGGCACGACCAGGACCCCCGCGAGGACGATCACGCTGCCGGCCACCGCAATGCGAAGCGGGCGGCGCATGACCCTCGCCAGCAGCGCGGTGTAGGCGCGCTGGAGCCAGACCACCAGCGGCGACTCCCGCCGCTCGATCGGCGCCTTTCGCAGCAGGATCAGCGCGAGGGCCGGCGTGACCGTGAGCGCGACCCCCATCGAGGCCAGGACGGCGAGCCCGTACGCCATGGCCAGCGGCCGGAACAGCGCCCCGGTCAGCCCGCTGATGAAGAAGATCGGCAGCAGCGTCGCGACATCGATCAGCGTCGCGAAGATGATGGCGCCGCGCACCTCGATCGAGGCGTCGAGGATGAGGCGCGGCGTGGACAGCGTGGTCCCCTGCGCGCGGTGCAGCCGCAGGCGGCGCACGATGTTCTCGACGTCGATGATCGCGTCGTCGACGACCACCCCCACCGCGATCACGAACCCGGCGAGCACCATCGTGTTGATCGTCGCCCCGAGGCGGTCGAGCACGAGCGCGGCCGCGAGCAGCGACAGCGGGATCGCGAGCAGGCTGATCAGCGCGGTCCGCCACTCGAAGAGGAACGAGAGCAGGACGAGCAGCACCAGGATCGAGCCGATCAGCAGGGCCATGCTCAGGTTGTGGACGGCGAGGCCGATGAAGTCGGCTGCCTGGAAGACCTTGGAGTCGATCTGCACGCCGGGGAGCCCCGGACGGAGCTCCCCCAGCGCCTGCTCGACCCCGCGGGTCGCCACCAGCGTGTTCGCCCAGGGCGCCTTCTCCACGACGAGCAGGAGCCCGGGGCCGTTGTTGATGACGGCGTCGCCGATCAGCGGCTGGTGGCCGTAGACGACCCTCGCCACGTCGGCCAGCCGGAGCTCCCGCCCGTGCGGCCCCGCCCGGGAGCCCTCGATGGGGACATCGGCCAGGCTCGCCGGATCGAGAATCGGAAGGGGATGCTCCACCGAGATCCGCTGGTTCGGGGTGTCGACGAACCCGCCGGTCCCGATCCGCGCGCCGTTCGAGAACTTCAGGATCCCGGCGTCGAGCGCGTCGGCCGTCGTGCGCATGACCTGGTCGAGCGTGACCCCGTTCGCGCTCATGAGCGTCGGCTCGACCTGCACCTGCGGCATCTTCAGGCGCTCGCCCCAGATCGCCACGTTGACCACGCCGGGCACGCGCAGCAGCCGGGTGCGGATGGTCCAGTAAGCCGTCATCGAGAGGTCCATGAGGTTCATCGACCTCGACGACAGCCCGATCTCCATGAACCGGCCCGTCGTGGAGACGGGCGGGTATATCACCGGGGGCGCCGCCCAGGTCGGCAGGGTGCGGGAGACTGTCGCCATGCGCTCCTGCACGAGCTGCCGGGCCTCCAGGAGGTCGGTGCCCGGCTTGAACAGCATCTCGATCGAGGAGAGCTGCGGGACCGACCGCGACCGCATGAGGTCGAGCCCGGGCGTCCCGTTCAGCGCCTGCTCGAGCGGGACCGTGACGAGCTGCTCCACCTCGTCGGCCGACAGCCCGACGCAGGCGGTCTGGATCTCGACCCGAGGGGGCGCGAACTCGGGGAACACGTCCACCGGCATGCCGCGGAGCTCCCCGACGCCGAAGAAGAGCATCGCCCCGGCGAACGCCACCACGAGGAACCGGAACTTCAGGCTGGTGCCGACGATCCAGCGCATCACGGGAGGCGCGCCCCTTCGCTCACTCCTGGCCGACCCCGTACTCGGTGCCGTACAGCTCGGCCGCTCCCACCGTCACGACCTGCGTGCCGGGCCGCGGGCCGCCCGACAGGAACGCGTCCTGCCCCTCGATGCGGTCGACCCGGATCTCGGCGCGGACGAACACGAGCGGGTCGGGGTTCGCGTACACCCACGTCCTGCCCGCGGCGTCGTAGACGACGGCCGCGTAGGGGACGACGAGGTCCGCGTCCCCCGACCCCGTCGGCGCCTCCCGAACCGGGGACGTCTCGACGCCGAGCCGCTTGGCCGCGTCGGCCGAGAGCGTGATGCGGCTGACGTCGCTCCCCTCGATCGCCTCCACGGTCGCCGGCTCCCGGACGGTCGCGGTCTCGCCGGAGGACCGGGTGCACGACGGGAGCAGCAGCCCGGCAGCGATCAGCGCCCCGATGGCCCATCCGTGACGCACTCGCATGTCTGCCTCCCGTGCGCTCAGGTCCTGGGGGCCGGCTCCTCATCGGGCAGGAGGGCCACGCCCCCGCTCCCCGCCATCCCGACCGTCGCGGCCGATCCGAACCGCAGGTAGAGCGGGGCGACGACGAACAGGGACACCAGCAGGGCCGTGACCAGCCCCCCGAGGATCACGACCGCCATCGGATGGACGAGCTCGAGGCCGGGGATCGGCCCGAGCCACACGATCGGGACCAGCGCCAGCGCGGTGGCCGCGGCGCTGGCCACGACCGGCAGGAAGTGCTCGCCGGCCCCCCGCAGGACGAGCTCGGGGCCGAACCCGATGCCCTCCTCCCGCTGCAGGCGCTGGACGCGACGGACCAGGGTGACCGTGAAGCGCGTCGAGAGGCCGAACACCACCATCAGCCCGGCCAGGGTGCCGAGCGAGACCGGCCGCCCCGAGGCGAACGCCGCGAGGACCCCGCCGGAGAGGGACGCGGCGATCGAGAGGAGCGCCATCGTCGCCAGCCGCCAGCTCCACGTCGCCGCCTGGAGCAGCAGGAAGATGCCGACCGCGACGGCGGCCGCGACGGCCAGGAAGCGGCCGTGCGCCGCCTGCCGGTCGGCGTAGTTGCCCACAAGCTCGGCGTGGTGCTCGAGCGGGAACGAGACCGCCTGCACCCGCCGGCCCACATCGGCGGCGACCGCGCCGGGGCTCCGTCCCGAGACGCCCGCGGTGACGTCGAGGTAGCGCGAGATGTCCTGGTGCCGCACCACGACCGGGTAGGGCTGCACGCGCACGTCGGCGAGCTTCGCCAGGCGCACCAGCCCGCCGTCCGGCCGGTCGACCAGCAGGTTCGAGATGCTGGTCAGGCTCGCCCGCGACTCGGGCGTGCCCCACACCACCACGTCGAAGACCATCTGCTGCTCGTAGAGGCTCCCGACGATGGTCCCGGAGAGCAGCGTGGCAGCCGCCCGGCGCACGTCGCCCGGCTTGACCCCGAAGCGTTCGGCGGCCGCGAGGTCGACCACGACGCTCGCCGTCGGCTCCTCGACCATCGGCGACACGCGAGGGTTCACGACGCCGTCGATCCCCGCGATCGCCCTGCGAATCTCCTCGGCCTTGCTGCGGAGCACGCCGAGGTCCTGACCGAAGACCCGGACCACGATCGGCGGGTCGGTCGGGGTCAGCACGCTCGAGACCCGCTGGTTCGGGTACGTCTCCACCGCGGAGCGCAGGCCCGGGTAGCCGCGAACCGTCCGGTTGATCGCGGCGAGCGTCGCCTCGTAGTCGGCCGAGGGGTCGACGTGGACCCACAGCTCGCCCGAGCCGACGTCCACCACCTGGTCGGACATGATGGCCCGGCCGACGTGCGCGCCCACCGACCGGACCCCCGGCAGCGAGCGGAGCTCCACGCCAACGCGCGCGGTGATCCTGTCCATCTCCGGCAGGGAGGTTCCGGGCGCCGCCGCCTGAAGCCTCACGATGACGTCCCCGTCCCTGAACGAGGGAACCGTCGACCGATCGAGGAGCGGCAGCAGCGCGAGGGACGCGAGCACGACGACCCCGGCGGCCGCGTACACCGGCCGCGGCCGGCCGACCGCCCGGGACAGCAGGTTCCCGTACCCGTGACGCAGCCGGCGGGCGATCGCCGACTCGCCCCGCGTCCGCGTGGCCCCCGCCAGGAGCACGAGCCCGAGTGCCGGCGTCACCAGCAGGGCCACCACCATCGAGGCGGCGACCGCGAGCACGTACGACAGGGCGATCGGCGGGAAGAATGCGCCGGACTCCCCCGTCAGGAAGAAGACCGGCAACGCGGCGATCAGGATCACGAGGGTCGCGTAGCCGGCCGCCCCGCGCGTCTCGAGCGCGGCCGCGAGCGCGAGCCGCGCGGGCGGCTCGGTGCCACCTTTCATCCGGTCCCGGCGCAGGCGGCTGCCGATGTTCTCCACGTCGGCGACGGCGTCGTCGACGATCACGCCGAGCGCCATCACCAGCCCGGCGAGCGCCATCGCGTTGACCGTGGCCCCCAGCAGGAACAGGACGATCCCGGCGGCGGCGAGCGACGCCGCGACCGCCACCACGACGACGAGCACGTGCCGCCAGCTCGCCAGCAGGAGCAGGAGCGCCAGGACCAGCAGGAGGAACCCGATGGCCAGCGCCCGGAACAGGTTCCCGAACGATGTCTGGATGTAGGTCGCGGGGCGGTAGACCGTGGGGTCGATGGCCATGCCGGGAAGGCCCGGACGCATCCCGTCGAGCGCGTCCTCCACCCCCCGGGTCACCTCGAGCGTGTTCGCCGCGGGGAACTTCTCGACGACGAGCAGGAGCCCTCCCCCGCCGTCGGGGAACACCGCGTCGCCGATCAGCGGCTGGTGGTCCTCCACGACGTTCGCGACGTCCTGCAGGCGGAGGCCCGGGGCGCCCTCGATCGGGACGACCGCGAGGTCCTTCGCGGTCTCGATCGGCTGGAGGTGCTGGACCGAGAGCCGCTGGTTGTTGGTGTCGATGAACCCGCCGGTGCCCGGCGTGGACGCCTCGAGGAAGCTCAGCGGCGAAGCCCACAGCGCGTTGCCGGTCGTCTCGATCACGTTCTGCAGCGAGACGCCGTGGAGGCGGAGCCGACGCGGGTCCACCTGCACCTGGAGCTGGCGCTCGCGCTGGCCCCAGATCGTCACGTTCGCGACGCCGGGCACCCCCAGCAGGCGGGGACGGATCGTCCAGCGCGCGAGCACCGACATCTCGATCGCCGACAGCCGCCCAGACGAGAGTCTCACCATCATGACCCGGGTCGTGGCCGACCGTGGCGGAAGCATCTGCGGCATGGTGGAGACGTTCGGCAGCCCGGCGGCCTGCGAGATCCGCTCCTGGACGACCTGCCGTGCGTCCAGGAGGTTCGTGCCGGGGTCGAAGGTCATCTCGATCGAGGAGAGTCCGGTCATCGACTCGGATCGGATGGTGTCCAGCCAGGGAACGCCGGCGAGGAGATCCTGCTCCACCGGGACCGTGATCAGCTGCTCGACCTCGGAGGCCGACAGCCCGAGCGCCTCGGTCTGGACCTCCACGGTCGGGGGCGCGAACTCCGGCAGCACGTCGGCCGGCATCGAGCGGAACGCGACGACGCCCACGGCGATCAGCGCCGCCGCGAGGGCGGCCGCGAGCAGCCGCGCATTCAGAGCCGACCGGATGATCCAGCGCAGCATGGCCGCCCCCCCCGACGCCGCGGCCTCCTCCGCCCCTCGCGCGGCCGTCGATTCGAACGCTAGGCACGCGCGCAGGCGGTGTCGTCGTCGCCCGAGACGAACGGCATCGTCGCCGGAGACGATTCCCGCAGGCTGCCGGGCTCGGACGCGCTTCGGGGGGTGGGCGCGATGCCGGGGCGGCGTCCGGCCCCGGCTACCGCGGCTGAGGCCGGACCAGCCCGGTCTCGTAGGCGAGGACCACGGCCTGGACGCGGTCGCGCAGGCGGAGCTTCTCGAGGATGTGCCGGATGTGGGTCCGCACGGTCGTGTCGGCAACGAACAGCTCCGAGGCGATCTCCTCGTTCGACAGGCCCCTGCCGACCAGCGCGAGCACCTGAAGCTCGCGCTCCGTGAGGCTCGCCAGCGCCTCCGGCGGGGCCGGGGGGGCCGGGGGAACGACCCGGCAGAACGCCTCCAGGAGCCGCCTCGTCACCGAGGGCGACAGCAGCGCGTCGCCCCGCGCCACCACCCGGACGGCGTCCACGAGATCCTCCGGGCGGACGTCCTTCAGCAGGAAGCCGCTCGCTCCCGCGCGCAGCCCCTCGATCACGTACTCGTCGAGGTCGAAGGTCGTGAGGATCAGCACGCGCGCGGAGGCGTTCTCGCGCACGAGCCGCCGGGTCGCCTCCACCCCGTCGAGCTCCGGCATGCGGATGTCCATCAGCACGACGTCGGGCGAGAGCAGGCGGGTCTGCTCGATGGCCTCCAGGCCGTCGGCGGCGGTCCCCACGACCTCGATGTCGGGCGCGCTGCGAAGCGTCATCTCGAACGCGGCGCGCATGAGCGGCTGGTCGTCGACGACCAGCACGCGCACGGTCACCGGGAGGCTCCGTTCAGCGGAAGGTACGCGATGACCCGATAGCCACCCCCGGGCCGGTTGCCCACCGACAGCCGGCCGCCGAAGAGCGTCACGCGCTCGCGCATGCCGAGCTGTCCGAACCCCATCCTCGTTCCGCCCCGCCCCGCCGCGCCGTCGCCGTCGTCCTCGATCGTGAGGCGGAGGCCGGCTGCCTCGTAGGCCACCACCACGCGCGCGTGCGCCGTGTGCCCGGCGTGCTTCAGCACGTTGGTGAGCGCCTCCTGGGTGATCCGGTAGGCGGACAGGTCGAGCGCCACGGGGAGGGGCCGCGGCAGCCCCTCGGTTCTGACCGACACCGGGAGGCCCGCCTCGCGAACCTGGGCGACGAGGGTCCCGAGGTCCCGCATGCCGGGCGGCGGCGCGAGGTCGGGCGCGCCGGAGTCGGCATCGATCCGCAGGAAGCCGGTCATCCGCCGCATCTCCGCGAGCGCCTCACGGCCGATCTCCTCGATGCACCCGAGCGAGGAGCGCGCGTCCTCCGGGTGCCCGTCGAAGACGCGGCGCGCGCCGCCGGCCTGCGCGACCATGATGCTCACGTTGTGCGCCACGATGTCGTGGAGCTCCCTCGCGATGACCCGCCGCTCCTCCATCACGGCCTGGCGCACCCGCTCCTCCCGCTCCCGCTCCAGGCGCGCCGCGCGGTCCTCCAGCTGCACGACCCTGCCGCGGCGGAGCCGGAGGCCGTCGCCGAGGAACCACGCCGCGCCGACGATCAGGTAGTCCGCGATGAACGTGTCCGGGGCGATCCGGCGCCTGTCGAGCAGGAGGGAGAGCAGCAGCGGCACGCCGGCCACGACCCCGGCCGGCACGGAGACGGGCCGGTCGCGATGGGCGGCGACCGTGTAGAGCGCGACGAGGAAGCCGAACGATGCCAGCGACGGGCGGTACCCGAGCACCGAGAACGAGAGCAGCCCGGCTCCGGTCGCGCCAAGGACCCAGACCGGTGCCCTCCTCCGCAGTGCGAGCGGCACCGTCTGGACCCCGACGAGCAGCAGCCCGAGCAGGTCGAACCGCCGGAAGACGTCGCGCTCGGCCTCGAGCAGGTCCATGTCGAAGTGCGCAGCGATGCCCGCGAGCGCCGCGAGCGCGAGCGCCGCCGCCACGATCGTGTCCTGGGCGATGGGGCTCGCCGGCCACGGCCCTGCTCTCACCCCCGCCCCGGCGGCGATGCGCGCGCCCCCCGAGCCGGTGCCGCCGACCCGACGCCCCGGTCCCTCCCTCTTCATGGCATGTCCTCGAGAAACCTGCCCCACAAGGGTCGGACCTTTGACTCGATACCGCCCAGACCCAAAGGTCCCGACCGTTCCGGGCCTGGGCAGCGCGGGACCCGGGACCCCTGGTGGGCGCGACGCCCCTTCGGCGTCGGG
>JAJYDP010000077.1 GCA_021777365.1 Chloroflexota bacterium
GGAGCGCGGCTCGCAGATGACGTTCGTGCTGCAGTCGCTGCTGCTGCTGGTCAGCGGGGTTTACGCTCCAGATTCGGTGAGATCTGGTCTCCTCGGATACATCTCCCCGTTCAGCCCGGCCACGCACGTCCTCGACGGCGTGCGTGCCGCGCTGACCGAGGGCACGCCGGTCACCGCGCTGCTGCCGCACGTGGCCGCGCTCGTCGTGATGGGGAGCGTCCTGATCCCGGTCGGCCTCTTCGTCTTCGCGCGCGCCGAGCGGTACGCCAAGCGGACCGGACGGCTCAAGCGGGTCGGGTAGGCGTACGTCTTGGCCAGTCCGCGCGCACTCCTGGGTCTGTCGGGTAGGCGGTGCGGATCGAGTCGGCCGGCAGGAGGTGCTGATCCAGTCCGGACGGAGGTGGGGATGGCGGTGACATGGCCCTGGCTTGTCGAGTCCGGCAGGAGGAGCGCAGGTTCGCCGGACTCAGGGGAACGCGGGAAGACGGCTCTTGACCACCGCCGGTGATGACATGAGGCGCTGGCGTCGGGAACCCCTGTGGCGTGGGCAGCGTCGAGGATGGCGATGAGGCGTTTCGCTCTCGGGTGTCTGGTCGTCCTGCTCGTCGTTGGGTGCGGCAGCTCGGCGTGGTTCGGTCCGGTGGTGTCGCCGGCACCCCCGTCGAGCGCGGTCCCGTCCTTCAACCCGCATGCCACGATCGGGCAGCCGACGGCCGTGGCCACGGTTCCCGATCCGTCGGGGGTCTTCGTCTCGGGCCAGGCAATGTCGGGCGTCGGCTGGCGCGCGCTGCTCGCGACACGCCACGGCTGGATGCCGCCGGTGCCGTCCGGTGTCTCGCTGCCCGGGACGCCCTTCGACAACAACTGGCTCGACGTGGCGGACACCCCGGAGTCCGTCGCTCGGCTATGGGCGTTCCTGAACGTCCCCGACGCGCCCTCGGTTGATCTGACCCGGGAGATCGTGGTCGCCCTCGGCTTCCTCGCGGGCGACGGCCCGATCTGCGGACAGGTGCGCCTGAACGCCGTCACGTTCGACGCCACGGGACGCCGCGTGGCGGTCGAACTGGAGGACGCCAGCAACTTCGAGAGCCTGCCACCTGCCCCGAGCGGCGCGGTGTCGGCCTGTGCCGGGGTGGGCATCGCCACCGAGATCGTGCTGGCGCTGGATCGCTCCCGCCTCCCGCCGAGCCCGTTCCACCTGCGGCTCGACGAGGCGCCGGGGCCGCGTTCGGTCGAGACGGACGTGCGGCTCGCCCCCGCCCCGTCCTCGGCCGCGTCAGCAGCCGCAATAACGGATCGGTATGTGGACGGCCTGCCCCAGACCCTCGATGGCCAGCCCGTGCTGCGGGGCGCGGCCGCACTCGCCCATGCCCGCGCGACACCGGACGCGACGCCGTTCTTCATCGGTGGCTGGGTGACCGTTGTGCCCGGACTCCCCATCGCGTGTCCGCTCGTGCTGCCGTCGGCAGGGGCGGAGTGGCTCGCTCCGTGCGGGCAGCCGGCGTTCAGCGACCAAGCCGGCGACGCCGCGGGCGACCTCGTCGCAGCGGGTGAGCTGACCTTCCACTTCCTCGACACGAGCGGGCTCCAGAGCGGGCCGGCCATCCTGCGCGTGCATGTCCATGACCCGCGCGCCAGCGAATGCGGCGGCCAGGACACGCCGTGTGGGCGGGCGATGGTCGCCGATGCCGTGCTCTGGACGGGTGACGCGGCGACGGCACCCCACCCGCTCGACCTGGCGCGTGTCACCGCCGGGCTGCGCACGGTCGTTCCGGACCTCGCGCTCGATCCCATCCCCGACCGCTTCTCGATCTCCGACTGCGGTCAGATCCTGCCGGCCGCGCGGGACTACACGGTGGCTGTCATCCCTCCCGACGTGCCGAGCGTGTCCCTGGTCGAGATCGCCCCGTCGGCGGAGGCGCTCGGTCGTGCCCTGCCGATCGCTGAAGGGACGACGGCCGCGCTTGCCGCGCAGCCACTCGCGATCTCCAATCCGCCGGGTGGCTTCCAGTGCCGCTGGCTGCGCGTCGCGAACGTGGCGCTCCTCGTGCGCACGAGCGACCCGCCGAGGAGCACGGATCGGAGCTTCATGGACCGCCTGGTGGCAGCGCTCACCGCTGCCACCAGCCCATGAGGCCGCGGGCCCCACGCTCAGGCGAAGCGGAGCACCGCTGAGCGTCGCGCGTTTCGACCCGGATGATGCCGGACCGCGGGACCGCGACGGACCGCCGCGAGCTGCAGCTCGAGCAGCTCGCACGTTCGGCGGAGCGCGATCCAGGCCGCCGTCGTCCCCTCGGGCCACTCCTCGAGGCCGTGCTGGCACGCCTCGATCGCCGCCCGTCAACTTCCATCCCCACCTCCTGCCGCACAGGATCAGCACCTCCTGCCGCACAGGGCCCATGTGCCCTTGACGCGCTTCCACGACGCAGCGACTGTGGGCCTCGACGATGTTCTTTCCCGTCTCCGCCTGGTTCCCGGCATTCGTCGTCACGGTCGTGATCGAGGGGCCGATCGTCTGGTGGTTCGTGCGGGACCAGGAAGCCAGCGTCCTCCGTGTCGGCGCGGCCGTCGTGCTGGCCAACCTGGCCTCCCATCCGGCCGTGTGGTTCATCTTCACCCAGCTGTTGCTCGTTGGCACGGTCACCTACACGCTGACCACGGAAGCCTGGGCGGTGATCGTCGAGGCCGTCCTGTATGCGCTGGCCTTGCGAGGTGTCGGCCCGCGTCGCGCCTTCGCCGCCTCGCTCGTCGCCAACGCCGCGTCGTATCTCGTGGGCGTGCTCGTGGGTGGGTTCCTGTGGCCCGGCGTCTTCTGACGGTGAACGAACCGGCGCGCCGGCTCGTCTGATGGACTGGGGGAAGGAGGAAGCGGAGAGATGGCCCGAAGCCTTCGGTGCCGCCACGTGCCACTCGGTCTCGCTGGGCGCGCCCTGACGCTCGTCGGCGCGGTGGCGCTCCTGGCCGGATGCGCCGCGAGCGCGACGCCGGTGCCGAGCGCGCCAGCAACGTCCCCCGCTCCCGCGCCCGCTTCCGCCGCCAGCACACCGGCGCTGGCGTCCGCCTCGCCCACCGGCAGCGCGACCTCCGCCCCGGCATCGCCACCGGCACTGGCCACGCCGTCCGCATCGGCGGTCCCGGCCATGACGATGCCCGCAGCCGGCCCGTGGCAGCCGGCGGGCTCGATGGCGGTCTGGCGACTCGAGCCGCAGGCGGTGCTGCTCACCGACGGTCGGGTTCTGGTCGTGGGCAACGACGTCAACAACGGCCTCTCGGGGACCGTGCGCGACGACAGCGCCTCCGCCGAGGTGTGGGACCCGGCGACGAACGCGTGGCGGGAGACGGGCAGCCTGAACCGCCCCCGCGCAGAGTTCGCCGCCATCGGGCTGCGAACCGGCAGCGTGCTCGTAACCGGAGGCCTGGACCTGGGTGCGCAGACCATGACCGACCCGGCGTACGCGTGCCTGAGCGGCGACGCAACCTCCTACTCCAGCACGTACATCTGGGATCAGAAGACGGGGGCGTGGACGCGGGCCGGGCTGCTGGGGACGGCCCGTACGGAACCCACGCTCGCGGCGCTCCCCGACGGCCGCGTGCTGGTCATGGGCGGCTTCTATCAGGCCCCCCGAACCGGCTTCACGCCAGATGCCGCCCTGGCGGCCTATGGGCCCCCGGCGCCGGATGTAGTTGCCGCTGGGCCTCGCGCCGACATCGCCCCCAACTTCACGATCCCCGCCCTCGCCACCGCCGAGATCTTCGATCCCGCAACGCGGACCTGGTCCTCGACCGGACCCATGCACTTCGCCCGGTATGAGGCGGCCGCCGCGACGCTCGCCGACGGTCGGGTCCTCGTCGTCGGCTCGAACCAGGGCACGTGGCTCGCCAATGGTGGCGCAGTCGACGTCGGTGATGCCGCCGCCAACAGCGCCGAGCTCTACGACCCGCGCACCGGCCGCTTCACGCTGACCGGCTCGCTGCCGACGACCGGACGCGAGTCAGGCGTCTACGCGGGGGCGGCCGGCACGCTCGTCGCGCTCCCCGACGGCGGCGCCCTCCTCGTGGCGAACGAGCGATCGGGGAAGCACGGCCCGACCGACACGCGTTCGTTCCGGTATGACGTACGGACCGGCACGTGGTCGCGGGTGGGCACTGCGCTCGTCGACGGCTGGGACGACCAGCACCAGCAGACGACGCACACCGGCGGGTTTGCGGGTCTCGCCGACAGCATGGTCGCGCGCCTCGCGGACGGGCGCGTCCTCGTCGCGGGCGGCGACTACTGGGGTACCAAGGGCCTCGTCGTCTCTCGCGCCGCGCACCTGTACGACCCGCGGACGAACGCCTGGTCGCGACTGACGCCGATGCCCGGGCCACGGGCCGGCGGAGCGGCGGTCGCCCTGTCCGACGGGACGGCCCTGCTCGTCGGCGGCTATGCGGGCGATGAGGCGCAGTCAGGGACGTGCGACCGGTCGGTGGGACTCGCGTCGGCGATACGGTTCGTGCCGACGCGGTGACGCGCGAAGCGGTCACGGTCGCGCCACCGAGTGCGGCTGACGTGGGCGACCGCCAAGCACATGCCGGACGCCGATCCCGCGCTGGCCGTGGGTGCGTGCCGCCAACCCGTCACACGCCGATGCTGGACAGCGAGCGAGTGGGGAGGGGCCCTTGCGCTCAGGGCGACCGTGCATACAGTCGGTTTGGGCGTCAGCGGCCGCATTCCCGTGCGGTAGTTCCGGCTGCTCCTCGCGAGTGGGGTGTACGCTCCGGATTAGGTGAGATCTGGCCTGCTCCGATACATCTCGCCGTTCAGTCCGGCGGCGAGGCGAAACAGGCGCCGGCTGTGAGCGCCGATCAGCTCGGCATAGGCGGCCTCCGATCCCGCCCGGCAGCGCCGCACGAGGTCGCGCTCGTTCACGTGCCGGCCGCCAGCGGTGCCCGCCCCACGATCATCGCCCCGGCACCGCGAACGTGAAGCTCCACGGGCCGACCACCGTGACGTCGGACCCGCTCGTCCCGATGCTCCGCAGGGTGATCACCCGCAAGGTGGCCGTGCCATCCGGGCGGTCGAATCCCTCGAGCGAGGTGAGCTCGAGCACCTGCGCCCCGCCCACGGTCTCGGCCGGGAACGCCAGCAGGTCGATCGTGCGCCCGCCGAGCGCGAACGAGACGGTGGGGTCGAGGTTCTCGAGCGGTGGACCGGCGACGCGCAGGCGCGCGCGCACCATCGTGGCCGAGATGGACGCCGACTCGAGCGTGACGGTGTAGCCCGAGGCGGTCTCGGACGCGTCGGGCAGCGACGCCAGGGCAACCCCGCCCGCCGCGACATCCGCGCGGAACTGGAACGTGATCGGCCCCGGCATCGGGGTGAACGTCGTGCCGGGTGACGGCCCGACGAGCTGGGCGTGCGCGGAGACGTCCAGGTGGATCGTCAGGGTGAAGTCCATGGGGCCCGCGGCCAGCGGCGCGTCGGGCAGGAAGCTGATGATGGTGCCCAGGGCATTCCCTTCGGGGTTGCCGCTGGCGAACTCGATCCCGTAAGCGTGGCCGGCGGCATCGCTGAGCGCGTAGTCGGGGGCGAGCTCGACCGGCGTCGCGCCCGGGGCCTCCACCACGCTCACGCCCACGAGCACCCGGTTCGTGTCGGCATAGACGCGCTCGAGGGTGACGGTGTAGGGACCGGCGTGTTGGACGATCGCGGGACGGGCAGCGCGGTCCCAGGCCCGATGCCAGCCCTGGACCGGCCCGAGCATCGGCTCGAAGAGCCCGACGTAGGCCGCGGCGGCACCGACGAGGGCGAGGGCGGCCAGCGCGAACGCCAGCGGCCGCAGGCGCCGACGCAACGACAGCGACGGGCCGGGCGAGCGCCACCGGACGGGGCGGACGGCAGGCGCCACCCGCTGCAGGTCGATGGCGGCCGCGACCCGCCCGTCCATGTGCGCCACCGCGGCGGCCGGCGGGGTCAGCGCGAAGGCGGCCGCCAGCAGCTCCTCGAGCCGGCGCAGGTCCACGGGCGCCGTCTCCCCCCTACGCCGGTCCACGGTAGACCTCCCGGAGCGCCTCGAGCGCTCGGCTCAGCAGCTTCTGGGTGGCGGCCTCGCTGCGCTCGATGACGGCCCCGATCTCGCGCGCCGAGAGCCCCGCGCCGTAGCGCAGGGCGAGTGCCTCGGCGGCCGGCTGGCCCAGGCGCCGGACGTGGGCGCGCAGCTCGTCGAGTTCGGCGGCCCGGAGCGCCGCTGCCTCGGGATCGTCGTCCGCGGCAGCGGGGTGGGCGAGCGGTGGTAGATCGTCCAGCGAACGGGTGCCGCGGTCGCGCCGCGCGGCGTCGATGGCGGCGTTGCGGGCGATGCGCAGCAGCCAGGCCGGGAACCCGCCGCCCGCGGGGCGGAACCGCTCGAGCGCTCCCAGGGCGCGCTCGAAGGTCAGGGCGGCCAGGTCGGCCGCCGCATCGTCGGAGTCGGTGCGGGCGCGCAGGTAGCGGTACACCGCCAGGCGGTGGCGCTCGTACAGGATCCCGAACGCCGACGGGTCCGCGCGGGCGCGTGCCACCAGGGCGTCGTCGCTCGCGTCCGCGAGGGCTGCCCTGCCGGACTCGACCTGCCAGCCACCGGCGCGAGTTCCTGCTCCACCGCTCCCTCGGGCTCCGGGGCGTGCCGCCCACGCTCTCCGCTGGAGATAACGCACATGCCCGCGGAAACCGGACACGACGAACCGTCACAACCCCACGGGGATGGGCAGGTCGACGGACAACGGGCAGTGCATCGTCGGTGCGCCGATGCTGGACAGGGGCGGGCCACCGCGGCAAGTGCCACTCCGACCTGAGGACTCCGGCTGCGCCGACGCCGCCGACGGCGATGCTGGTGGCGATTCCGGCTGGTTAGCCAGGGCGAACGAGACCACCGTGACCCTGGGGTATCCGCAGCCTGCGGGCGGTGAGCTTTCGCAACAGCGCGACCTCTGCACCGGAGCCTCGGACGCGGTGGCCCTGTTCGTCAGCGAGTGGCGGCTCGAGTGGAGCCCCGCGGGCCACTTCGTGTCCGCGTTCCGCTCGATACCGCCCGCCGCCGTCGGCGTTCCCCTTACGCGGCCAGCTGCCGCTGCTCGGATCGCCGCGGTTGCGGCGGCGCTGGCAGCCCGGCCGCCAACGTCGCGAGCCTCGTTCAGCCGGATAACGACCCGTGGCGGGCCGAGTGGCGCCGCACCGCGGACGGCATCCCGGTCCTGGGCGACGGCATGACGATCACCCTGGCGGACGCCGCTTTCGTCACGGCCGAGCGCAAGGCCTGGCGGATCCGCTTCGAGATGACCGTGGCGGAGTTGCTGTGGGCGCCGCCGAACGGACTCGGAACGCCCTCGCCCGGGCTCCGCCTCTGCTGGGTGCTCTACCTCAAGCCCGGCGGCAACGTCCCCGGTGCGTCTGCGAGGGCGTTCGTGGATGCCGGGTCCGGCGTGGAGCTCTGGGGCGATTCGACGGCCTGAACCAGGACACGGACGCGCGCCACGAATCCGATCCGCTTCCCGATCGGACAGCAGGGGAGCCGCCCAGTTCCGGACCGGCCCCGGCTACCTGAGCCATGGCCGCGCCGCTCTGGGAGCACCGAGGGTGGCCGGCGAAGCGGAAGACCGCGGCGTGAGGCGCATCCGTCCCGCGACGTGCCGGATGGCCAGTCGGGACACCGGGGCCACCAGCCCTTGACGCGTGCGGCTCGCGTGGCACAGTGAACGAGCGGGGGGACTCACGGAGGGTGTCATGGCCGATCGGTTCGCCCGTGCCGGCATCGCGCTCGTCGCGGCCGCTGGGATCCTCGTCCTCGCCGGCTGGCTCGACGGTCAGGTGTTCCTGGAGATCCGGCGGCGGGAGGCCAGCACGTTCGACATCAGCCAGCTGGCCTGGACGCTGCCCGTCGGGTACCTCGCGGTGGCGGCCGGCGTGGTCGCGGTGGCCGGCCTTGCCCTCTGGTCGAGGAGCCTGCTGGTGGGGGTCGCGTACACGCTCGTCGGCGCGTTCTTCGCCTTCCTCTTTACGATCCTCTGGCAGTTCAGCGCCGAGATCAACGGGGCCCCGCCGGTGCTGCCGCGTCCGGTTGCGCAGCTGGTCGGCAACCTCGACCTGTGGGGCGCCCAGGGCCCGCTGAACGCCTGGTCCATCATCGGGGCGGGGATGCTCCTCTCCGGCCTGGCGACGATCATCCTCGTCGTCCGACGGCGCGCCGCTGGTCCACCCCGGACGGCCCACGGGCTCCCGGTGCCCGAGCGCTGGCCGTTCACACGGGAGCGCATCGGCCCTTGACGGCCCACGCGAGGCGCCGGACGCTGGGCGTCGCCGAAGGAGGCGTCGCGATGGATGTGGCCGCGCTGTTGTTACTGCTCCTGATCGCCTGCGTCGTGGCCCTGCCCGTCCTCCTGCTCGTCCTGATCGTGCGGGTCATCGTGGCGAGCGTGACCGGTGCGCAGGAGCGCTCGGGGGCGCTGGCCATCCTGCGCGAGCGGTTCGCGCGCGGTGAGATCAGTCGCCAGGAGTACGAGGACGCGCGCCGGGTCCTGCGGCACTGACACCGGGCGCATCCTTCGACCGCCGTTCCGGGTGCCGCTTGCCGGGCCCCGTGATCCCGGCGGCCTCACGATGTGGGTGCCCCCAGGCTCCCGGAGCGGGCGGACGGCACGAGCGCGTGGCCGAGGTTGGGATACGTCGGGGTGGCGATGACCTCGACCGCGCTGATCGGCCAGTAGCGCAGCCACGCGCGTCCGATCACGTTCGCCTCCGGCACGGGGCCAAACTCGCGTGAGTCCACCGAGACCGGGCGGTGGTCGCCCATCACGAAGAGCGAGCCCGCGGGCACGGTCCAGGCGTCCTGCCCCGTCAGGGGTTCGGTGGTTTCGCCCGGGTAGACGTAGGGCTCGAGCAGCTCGTGGCCGTTGACGAAGGTGTGCCCGTCGCGGATCTCGATGCGATCGCCGGGCAGCCCGATGACTCGCTTGATGTAGGGCGTCGCGCCGGCCGACGTGCCGGGCGGGGTGAAGATCACGATGTCGCCGCGCGCGTAGGCGTCGAAGTGCGGCGTGAGCTTGTCCACCAGCACGTACTGGTTGGGCAGCAGCGTGTCCTCCATGCTCCCCTGCTCGACCTGGTAGGGCTGCGCCACGAAGGTCTGGATGCCGACGAAGAGGACGAGCGTCAGGACGAGGGTCTCGCCCAGCTCCAGGAGCAGGTGCCGCACACGCGGTGTCATGGTCGGGTCACCTCGACGCTGCATCGCAGTCTGTTCGCTCGGTCCGTCGGGTTCGGGGTGACGGGCCCGCACGTGAGATCGGGGCCACACGATACACGCAGCCGCCGCCCACGGTCACCACGATGACGCACTGCGCGGAGCAGGGCACGGCCGGCGTGGCGACCACGCGCCGCTCCGCCAGCTCTGGGTCGCCGGCGAGGCAGCGTGGGCGCTGCGGATCGCCACGCGGCCGCAGCTCAGGTTCCGGGGTCGTGCGGGAAGACTCCCAGGACCGCTCCGGTCGCGTCGTCGATCACGATCGTGCCGCCTGGATCGGGCGCGCCGCGGGTGCTCCAAGCCAGGTCGTGGAGGTTCAGGAAGTCGCCGCTCGCGCTCACGATCCACACGACGCGGTTCGGCGCGGCATTGACCGCGCGGGACGGGATCCGCGGCTCGAGCGTCTTCGCGTCGCGTGCCGCCACGGCAGCGACGGAGCTGACCACCGGAGCTCGGTGCAGCTCGGGCGCGGCAAGCTCCGGCGTCTGGTCGTCGAGGTATTGGCGGGCGAGCGCCGCCGCACGCTCGGCTGTCGTGGCGGGATGGACGCCCGGCGCGACCGAGACCGTGTAACCCCACGCGGCGGGCGATAGCTGCGCAACCTGCGAGACGACGAGGAGCGCGAGCGCGGCGATGACTGCCAGCGCTGCGAGGTGGAACGCGGCTCGAGGCGCCCGCCGCGCGCTCCTTGCGTGTGTCCGCCGCATGACCATCGCCCGTCTCCGCTCCCTGTCACTTCACGGTACGAAGGGCGTCGGCGACGGACAAGTCCAGATGGCCCTGGAGTTCATACACAGATGCACGCGGGCCGCTGGCCCGGTCATGTCGGGGGTGGGGACGGTTCGGCACCTCGGCCCAGCTCGCGCCGCCGTCCGTGGTCCGGTACAGGCGGCCGACGAGCCCGAGCGCCCAGTCGTCGTCCGCCAATCCCCTGCCGGCCGCAGGAGCGCGGCCGACCAGCGCCAGGTGGCGGGATGCGGCCACCCGGCTCGAGCCCGGCCAGGAGGACGCGAAGGCCCGCGTCGTCGCGGAGCAGGGTCGGCTCCGGGCCGCGGGGCGCTGCACCGCACGAGCTCGCCCGGTCGGATCAGCTGCCGGGCGTTTCCCAGCCGCGACGCGGCGCGCGCGCCCCGGTGCGGGAATCGCGCGTGCGATACACGACGTACGGCCGGGCAAGGTAGCCGACGGGCACGCTGAACACGTGGACGAGCCGTGTGAACGGCCACAGCCCGAGCAGGGCGAACGCCAGCAGCGCATGGGCCTGGAACGTGATCGGCGCTCCGGCCATCAGGGCGGCGTCCGGCTGGAGCCAGAAGACGCTGCGGAACCACACGGCGACGTCCATCCGGTAGTCGTGCCCGGGGCCGAGGAGGTTGATCGCGATCGTGTTGAAGGCGCCGATCGCGATGACTGCCCCGAGGAGCAGGTACATCGCCTTGTCCATCCGGGTCGTGACCCGGAACACGGACGGCGTCAGCCGGCGACGGTACACCAGGAGGGCGAGCCCGGTGGCCGCCATGAGGCCGGCGACGCTGCCGGCCGTCGCGGCGACCGCATGGTAGAGGCCCTCCGAGATGCCGAGCGCCCCGGTCACCGACTCGGGAATGACCAGACCGATGAAGTGGCCGGCGAGGACGCCCAGGATGCCGAAGTGGAAGAGCGGACTCGCCCATCCGAGTAAGCGGCGCTCGTAGATCTGAGACGAGCGAGTGGTCCAGCCGAACTTGTCGTAGCGGTAGCGCCAGAAATGGCCGACCACGAAGCCCGTCAGGCAGATGTACGGGAACGCGACCCACAGGACCGTGCTCACGGGTGGATCCCGGGTTCGCCCGCGTCGCCCCACGGCTCGAGGCCGACCTGCTCGGACGGCGGTCCCTCGGTCTCCAGCCGTCGAACCGCCTCGAGGACGGCGCGTGACGGGGCCGGTAGCACGGCTTCCAGCGCCATGACGACGTCCGCGTACGGCGAGGCGGCCTGATCGAGAGCGTGCCGGAGCACCCCGAGCGCTGCCCGGTGCTCGAGCAGCAGGTCCAGCGGCTCGATGGCGTCGGTCTCCGCCGCCAGCTCGAGCAGGGCCGGGAGGAAGTCGGGCAGCTCGCCCGACGCGAGCGAGTAGCCGCGGCTCCGGTAGAGCTCCCGGAACCGCCACAGGGCCATGCCTCGCCGGCGGGTGTCGCCGTTGAGGTGGTAGGTCAGATAGAGGCAGTACCGCCGGCGCAGGTCGAAGGTCGCCACGTAGTCGGCCTGAAGATCGAGCAGCGCGCTGCGGTGGGCGTGCTCGATGAACCGCAGGAGCGGGCGACCCGCCCGGGCCGCGATGGCCTGCGCTGCCTCGCGGAGCAGCGGCAGCTGGTCCAGTAGTCCGTCGTCGGGGTACTGGAGGAGCCGAGACGCGGCGGCGAGAACGACCCGGCGCTCCGGGCCCGAACGGTTGGTCCTCATGCCCTCGCCCCCCGATCGGTGTCGTCGCGGGCGTTGAGGCCGGCGTCGTCGCCCTTGTGGCTGGGTTCGGCGTTGCCACTGCCACGCGCACGTGAGGCGACCGCGCCGCGGCCCTCCGGCAGGTCGGCGTAGCGGGAAGCCTCGGCTCGCTGCCGGGCGAGGACGAATGTCTCGATGGAGACCGGCGTCGCCGGCACCTCCCCGAACGGGCCGACCCCGCCCATCCCCGGTCCGGCCTGGTAGTTCAGGCTGCAGCCGGCCGCCTCGTCGAGCGAACGGGAGACCTCGACGTGGGCGGACGGGATCACGCAGCGGTCCTCGTACTTGGCGATGGCGAGCAGGTGATAGAGGTCCTCGATCGCCCGGGGCGTGAGGCCCACCGCTGTCGCGATCGTCGCGTCTGGCGCCTCGCCGAGGTTGACCCGGCGCATGTGCGCCCGCATGGCCGCGACCATGCGCAGGCTCGCGACGACCGGCCCCGGATCGCCGGCGGCGAACAGCTCCGCGAGGTACTCCACCGGGATGCGCAGCGCGTCGATCGCGGCGAACAGTGTGGCCCGGTCCTCGCCGTCGAAACCCGTGTCACGAACGACGTCGACCACCGGGGAGAGCGGCGGGATGTACCAGACCATGGGCAGGGTGCGGTACTCGGGGTGGAGAGGCAGGGCGATGCGGTAGCGGTTGGTCAGGGCGTACACGGGCGAGCGGCGGGCCGCC
>JAJYDP010000078.1 GCA_021777365.1 Chloroflexota bacterium
CCGAAGAGCAGCACGAGCACGACGGTGATGGCAAAGGCCCAGCCCCTCGTGTTGATCCAGAGCATCGCGAGCACCAGCACCGCCAGGACGAGGATGCCCCACGCCTCGGCCGACCTTCGCACGATCATGCCTCCCCGCTCCCGCCGCTACGGCTCCTGCGGCCACGCGCCCGCCGGCCAGCATACGTCGGTCATCCCCTGGTGCTCGCCTGGCGTCGGCACCGGAACGGACGACGCCTGAGCGCGCCGAAGGGTGCCGACCGCGGACCGACCAACCCCGGGCGCACCGTCGGACCGGCCCCGCGAGCCGCCGGAGCAGGAGGGTCCTTGCGGCTCGCGGTGACGACACTGCTGCTGATGAGGCCGGCCACTGGCGAGACGCGCGGGGCAACCCGCCACCGGTCGCTGCGCGTGTGAGGGGGGAGGCCCGCCGAGCGAGCCTTCCCTCGTGCTCGGTACGCCTGGGAACGCCGGGTCGGAGCGCCCCGTCAGATCAGGTCGGCGATCGCCTCTTTCCACGCGCCCATCGAGCGGGTGACCCCCGCGTCGACCACGGCGCTGACGACGCCGACGCCATCGAGACAGACGCCCGCCCGCAGGGTGAGGCGCTGGAACGCCGGCGTCATGCTGAGCCGCCCCAGCTTCTCGGGATCGCCGCGCACCAGGAAGAACCCGACCAGGTCGCCGCCGTGCTGGCTCAGCAGCACCTGCTCGACGCTTTCGATCTCGCCCGCCGCTTGGAGCGCGTTCCAGTAGGCGACCGCTTCCTCGAACACCTTGCCCGCCGCCGCTTCCTTGCCGACCCGCGACGAGCCCCAGCCGATGAACAATCCGAACTCGGCCACAGTGAACCCCCATCTTGGAACCTGTCCTGCGGGTCGGTCTCGCCAGTGGCTCGGCGCGGTCCCGGCGGCGCGTATCTGGGCCGCGCGTCGACGCTCCCCCGTAATGCCGGGCAAGTGTCTGGCGAACCCGACAGGAGGAGAAGTGCCGTCCGTCACGTCGCGTCGGGGTGGCCCATCGGACCGCTCGGCTGAACCCGCCGGTCGTTCCGGGACGAGGCGCGGCAAGGACAGTCCCGCCTGGGCGAGGCTTCGGGAATGTCACCGGAACTAGGACCCTGTCCAAACCGTCGTTGTGGGCAAGGAGAGAGGCCCCGTTCGAGGAAACGGCGGCGCCTCAGGTGTGGGGCGTGGACAGTCCGCAGGCCCTCACGCGCATCCCGCGCTAGTTCCCGTCACGGACCCAGGAGCCGAGGACCCAATGATGTCCCTGTGCCCTGTCGGTGCCGATGGCCGCGTGATGGCTCCGGGAGGTCACACTGATGTCCTCGGCTGTCGGCGGGCGCTCGCGGGTGGGGACAACCGGAGCGGTATCGCCGGGGTCGCCACGCTCTCCCGCGCGGTAGTCGAGCCAGGCCTGGCGTACCTGAGCCGGGGTGCAGCAGAGCTGCTCCGGCTCTCCGGCCCGGTAGTCGAGCCACGCTCGGGACACGTGAGCGGGGGTCGTGGCCGATATCCCGAGGCCACGCCGTGTCCCTCTCGGCGAGGCCACCTCGCTCGTGTCCTCACCCACCGCGGCGTCCGTCGCCGGCCACCCCAGAGCGTTGGATGTCAAGCCGCACAGGACGAGCGCGATGCCGCCGACGATGACGCCGAGCGCGCGAAGACGCTGGGTGCCGTCCCCGACCCTGCAGACGCGGACCTCGTCCCTCTCCTCCATTGCGCGTCAGGCCTTCGTGTGTCACGGTGCCAGCGCGTCGATCCCATTCCCAGTGCCGTTGGTCGCCAAGCCACGACGCGGCACGTCAACGGTGCCGACCATCGTGAAGATGGCTGTGGCGGCAGTCGGCGATCGCGCCCCGGTGGTTCGCGTGTTGATACTGATACTCCCCGGGGGTATTGTCCCACGCGGATCCACTGTATGAGAACTCATCCGGTCAGGTCCCCAGCGAGACCAGCAGCCCGAGGCTCATCGCCACCACGCCGAGCGCAAGGACGGTCTTCACGACCGCGCCGTTCTGCCGGTTCCAGCGCCCGAGCGCGCCCAGCGCGCGCCGGTTCGACATGGCGAGCAGGAAGCCGAGCAGCGGCACGATGAAGGCAATGTTGTAGAGCACGAGGAGCGCCAGCCCGACGGGGCCACCGCCGGACGCATGCAGCACCGCGATCACGTCGAGGTAGATGGCACCCGAGCAGGGCACCGTGCAGATGCCGACCAGCACGCCCGCCAGGAGCATGCCCGCCAGGCCGCCGCGCGCCATCGCCTTGTTCATCCAGCCGTGGGTGCCCGACGGCGCCGCCATCGTGGGCCCCAAACCCGGGAGGAACACGTCCTTCAGCATCCAGATCGCCATCACGAGCGCGAGCACCGCGGCCACGCGGGCGACGAGGTGGTCCTGGCCCAGCCAAGCGAGGAACCCGATGAGCCCGAGGCCGATCAGGAAGTAGGTGACGACCACCGCGCCGACGTAGAGCGAGCCCGCGCCGAGCAGTGTTCGGCGGGCGGAGGCGGTCGGCGTGCCATCCGCGGTCACCGCGTTCACCAGCGTCAGCGTGTAGGTCGCGAACAGCACCAGCAGCGCGAAGGCACAGGGGTTGAACCCGTCGGCCACCCCCGAGGCGATCACCACCGGCGCGGTCAGGCCCCCGAAGCGCGCGGTCTCGAACGGGACGAGGGCGACCGTCGCGAGCGAGAGCAGAGCCGCCACGCCGAGCCCGGCGAAGAGGACGAGCGCGGTGCGCGGCAGGCCAGTGCCGGCGATGAGGGTCACCCAGGGTCGGGCCGGGTCGGCACCGGCCGCTGGGACCCCGTCGGAGCGCGGGCGAGTGTCGCATGGGCTCGCCTGCGGGTCATGGCAGTGGGCCATCGCGTCAGGCCGCCACGTGCAGGGTGCCGTGCATGTCGGGCGAGGCCTTGCCGCCGCAGCACGAATCGCACCAGAAGTCGTAGTCGCCGGGCGTGGCCGGCGCGGTGAGCGTGATCGTCTCGCGCGATTCGGCGGGCAGCGCGTAGTGGACGTGGAGCGCATCCGAGACGAGGGTGTGGACGCCACCCTGCAGGTGCATCGCGGCGTCGGTGTTCCACCAGTCGAGGGTCACCGTCTGTCCGGGCTTCGCGTCGATGGTCCGCGGGTCGAAGCCCGCCATGCTGATGCGGACCGGGATGGCACCGGCGACGTGCGTCTGCCCGCGCTGACCGAGGAACACAGACCCTGCGAGATAGGTCCCGGCGCCCAGGACGAGGACCGCGACCACGGCGAATGCGGCGATGCGGGGCAGGAGTTCGCGCCGACGCCGCCGGGCGTCCTCGTGCTGGCGCTCGTCGTCCTGCGGCTCGGTGAGCCCCCGCTCCTGGGCGCGGCGGGCCGAACGGGTGGTCATGGCTGATCCTTTGGGCTGCGGGGACGGGTGCCGGCGACAGGCGCGGGGTTCACCGGGTCGACGGGGCGGGCGCGGCCTCCCCCGACGCCCACGCGTGCATCGCGTCGTGCGCCTCGTCGCAGGCCTCGAGCACGGCCGCGCGCTGGGACGCATCGAGCGACCCCATCATCCCCGGGCCGAAGCTGGCCGCGGGCGCGACGTTCGACGCCCAGCCGCCCATCATGCCGGCGCCCCAGGCGCCCAGGCCGCCCATCATCTGACTCCACGGCGTGGCCGTGCCTCCGGCGTTGCCGCCGGACGGTGCGGGGCTCGCGGCGAGGGCCGATCCGGCCGCGCCAACGGCGATCCCGAGGGCCAGGCCCGCGCCCAGCAGCAATCCCCCTCGTGTGGGTGTCATGGTCGTGTCTCCTTGTCTGTTCGCAGGACCTGTCGTGCCTGCTCGAACTCGGCTTGCGTGATGTCTCCGTGAGCGTAACGGGCGCGCAGGATCGCGTCGGGGTCCTCGGCCCGGGCGGAGCGCTCGGCCCCCCGCACAAGCAGCCAGACCATTACGAGCAGCGCGACGATCCACACGCCCATCCAGAGCCAGGCCCCCAGGGTCATGTCGCCCCACGCGGTCATCATCGACGTGCCTCCGGTCTTCGCCGCTCAGCGTTGAGTGGCACCTCCGAGGCTATGCGCGTGGGGTCAGGAGTCCATGCAGGCCGGGTCAGGCCTTCGTCAAGATCCGCTCAAGCGCCGGGCAGCTCCACCGCGAACGTGGCGCCCCGACCTGGGCCGTCCGACTCGGCCCACACGCGCCCGTCCATCGCCACGGCCAGGGCGCGCGTGATGGCCAGGCCGATGCCGGAGCCGCCGAGGGCCCGGGAGCGCGAGGGATCGACGCGGTAGAAGCGCTCGAAGACCGACGCGCGTTGCGCCGGTGTCAGACCCGGCCCCTGGTCGCGCACCGCCAGCACGACGCCGCGCATCGAGCGGGTGGCGCTCACCCGGACCGCGGTCCCCTCGGGCGTGTAGCGCAGGGCGTTGGAGAGGTAGTTGTCGAGGATCTCTGCCACGCGCCCGCGGTCGGCGCGCACGAGGAGGCCGTCGGGCACCTCGAGATCGAGCGCGAGGCCGCGCGCGGACGCCTGCGGGCCGAAGCGGGCCACGACCTCGCGGGCGAGGGGCGCGGCATCGAACGCCTCGATCGAGAGTGGCAGCTGACGCGACTCGGCGCCCCACAGCTCCTGCAGATCGTTGACGAGGCGGGTCAGGCGGGCCGTCTCCCCGCGCAGCAGGCGCCAGGTCTCGGGACCCGCCGCCACGACGCCGTCCTCGAGCCCCTCGAGGTAGCCATCGACGGTGGTGAGCGGGGTGCGCAGCTCGTGGGCCACGTCGCCCACGAGCTCGAGGCGGCGTCGCTCGGTCGCCTCGAGCGAGCCCGCCATCGCGTTGAAGGAGGTGCCGAGCTCGGCGATCTCGTCGGTCCCGGCAGCAGGGACGCGCTCGGCGTAGTGGCCGCGGGCGATGCGTCCCGCTGCCGCCGCCAGGCGCGCGACGGGCCGCGCGATGGCCGAGGAGAGCGCGAGGCTGACGACGATCGACGCCACGACCGCGATCAGCCCGGCCGCGAGGAGCGCGTTGCGGACCGCGTCGTCGAAGGCCGCCTTGGTCGCCGCGTCCATGGCGGCGCCCATCATGTCGCCCGCGGGGTGGCCCATCGCCTGGGCGAAGTAGCCGGGCCCGACCAGGCTGACCGCGACGACCACGGTCCCGAGCACCGCGCCGGCGACGACGAGGTTGGCGACGAGGAGCCGGCCCCGCAATCCACCCGGCAGGCGCATCAGCGCGTCACCAGCCGGTACCCCACGCCGCGGATCGTCTCCACGAACCGGGGGTGTTCCGGGTCGTCGCCGAGCTTGCGGCGCAGGTTGGCCACGTGGACATCGACGAGGTGGTCGTCGCCCACGAAGTCGGTGCCCCAGATCCGATCGAGCAGGGCCGCGCGCCCCAGGACGACACCCGGGTCCCGGACGAGCGCGGCCAGGATCCCGAACTCGGTGGCCGTCAGCTCCATCGGTGCACCGTCGACGCGCACCTCGTGGCGGCCCTCGTCCAGCACGAGTGCCGCCGGAGGAGCGGCAGCCGCCATCGTAGTCCTCGGCCGGCGCAGCAGCGCCTTGACCCGTGCCACCAGCTCGCGCGGGCTGAAGGGCTTGACGAGGTAGTCGTCCGCGCCCACGGAGAGCCCGACGACCCGGTCGATCTCCTCGCCCCGTGCCGTGAGCATCAGCACGTAGGCATCGGAGAACGTCCGCAGCTGCCGGCACACCTCGATACCGTCGAGACCGGGCAGCATGACGTCCAGCACGAGCACGTCGGGCGAGGAGGTGCGGGCGAGCTCGAGCCCTCCCAGCCCGTCCGGCGCGGAGAGCACCTCGTATCCATCGCGCTCGAGGTATCCGCGCACGAGCTCCACGATGGGCGGCTCGTCGTCCACGACGAGGATGCGCGGTGCGCGCAAGGTCGCGGCCGAGTTCAGCTGCATGGGGACATGGTGGACGAGTGTGGCGGATCTGCAGGTGCTCAGTGCCCAGGGCTGCCGGTGACGCGTGCGGGTAAGCCCCCAACGTGATAACCGCCGAACCATCGCGCGCGAGCCGGTTGCGTCGGCGGTCTCCCCGGGACCGAGTTCCACGCGATGGCTCCGAGCTCGGACCAGCCGTCAGCAGCGACATAGTGAAACAGCCTGAAGTGATAGCCGTCACGTGCCACCAATGATTGGTGGTGATTTCACACAGCCGCCGAGCGGCCCCGCGCGAAGAGTCGGGGCCTTGACGAGTGGCGCGTCTCGCCCACACTGCTCGAGGAACCGAGCGACCTGTCGCTGCCCGCGGACCGATCCAACCTGTTCCTCGGTGGCTCTCACGACCAGACGTAAATGAAGTCACGCACAGGTTGCTGGGCCGGTCGTGGGCGGTGAAGCTGTGCCCGGCATCGCCGCCCTGCCGATACCCACGCGGCATCCAGAAGGCAGAGTACTGGTCCGCGGGGACCTCCCCGCATGACTGACTCGGTCTGCCCCCGACGCTGCTCCGGACCGCTTGATCTTCGAGTCGTTCGGCACTTGTGTTGTGGTCAGCGCGGCGAAGGCTGACGGCGCATACGGGCGTGTTGACGCGCGGGCCATGCCCAGGCCGCCCAAGACCGCGCCGAGCCACTGGCGAGACCGACCCGCGCTGTGCGTCCCAGGGGGACACCAAGATGCAGAGGCTCGCTCGGCGGCTGGCAACGCGGGCGGGAACATCGCTTGCGGCCCCGATGAACCGCCGAACCTTCCTCGTCCGGGCCGCTGCGCTCGGGATCTCCGCGTCGGCTCTTGGCGCAGTTCTCGAAGCGTGCGCGCAGGCTTCCCCGTCGACCGGGACCCCGAGTGCGACGCCGAGCCCCTCGCCAGTCATCACCCCGGGGACCGCCTTCGGCGGCACGCCGCCCGTCATCGACCCGCCGCCGGCGGCCGCGACCTACGGCGCGATGCTGGAGGCAAGCGCGCTTGCTGCCGTCGCCGTCCCGTCGCCTGCGCTCCGGGCCCTCCTCGACGAGGTGGCCGCAGACGCCGGCATGCCGGTCGCCCCCGCCATCGCCGACGGGCGCCGGCAGGCCCGCCTCACCGTGACGGCCGACGACCCGTCGTTCGCCTCGCAGGCGTACCGGCTCGAGGTCGCCGCCACGGCCGACGGGCCTGCCGTGGCGGTCCGGGCGGGCGACGAGACGGGCGCCTACTACGGGCTCCTCTCCCTCGCCCGGCTCGTCGTCGCCCAGGGCCCGGCCCGGTGGCTCCGGACTGCGACGGTCGAGGACGCTCCCGGCTTCGCCCGGCGCGGTGCGATTCTCGATCCGTACGTGCTCCCGGATGTCGGCGTCACCGACGCCTCGCGAGCGCTGCTCCAAGAGCGCGTCCGGTTCGGGGTGCGCCACAAGCTCAACTTCGTCATGCTCCCGGACCGGACCCCGTGGCCCGAACTCGTGCGCTACTGCGATGACCACCACGTCGAGCTGATGGTCGCCAAGGGGTACCAGGATCGACTGACCACGACACCCCGCCAGCAGGTGAAGGACGACCTGGCCGCGCAGCTCGACGCGGGCGCCCGGAGCATCTCGCTCGACTGGGACGACATCCCGACGACGAACCCGGAGGCGCTGGCGAGCCAGCACGCCACCGTCATCCGCGACCTGTACGCGTACCTCCGGGGCCGGGACCCCGGCATCAGCGTCTCAGCCGTCCTGCCGCCGTACGGCGGGATCCCGGGACGGAGTCTGGTCGGTTCGACGGCGGGCGACGGCGAGCGCTATCTCGCGGTGATGCACGACGCGCTGCCGGCCGACGTCCGCGTCTTCTGGACCGGTGACGGCGGGGTCTTCTCGCCGACCGTGACGACGGCCGGCGCGAGGGCGTACGCCGACGCCGTCGGGCATGAGCTCGGGCTCTGGGACAACGACGCCATCACGTTCTCGGCGGATCGGCAGCCGTGCAGTGGGCGGGCCCCCGACCTCTCGACCGTCGTCCACTCCTACATGGGCAACCTCGTCACGGGGGACCCCTGGCGCGGGACGAACGGCGAGTTCGCCCTGCTGACGTCGCTCGTCTACACCTGGAACCCGAGCGCCTACGACCCCGATGCGGCCGCCGCGGCAGCCGAGCGGATCCTCGCAGGCGAATCCGCGACGATTGGCTGAACGACGCGGCGTCCTGCGCTGAACCTCAGTCGGCGCTGTCGGCGCTCGCATCGCCCGTGGGATGTGCTTGACATTGGCGCACGTGACGTTGGCAGATCGCCACCGACCGAGGGCTGGGCGAAACCTTTCCCTTGCACTGATCCTCGGCCACCTCGCCGTCACTGGGCCCACCGTGGGCGATCACCGTTGCCACGGGTCAACCTCCTGCTGGACGGCCTGTCGAGTGGTCCGAACGGCCTCTTGTCACGCGCTGTCGGGAGCGAAGGGTAGCCGGTGCACGGGGGGCGTTGACGCGCGGCCCAGATTCTGGTCGCCGGGACCGCGCCGAGTCACTGGCGGACCCGACCCGCCCGCAGTTGGAGTGGGCCATGGACCACATGCGCGAAGAGATCCGGATCGAGGCGCCCGTCGAGCACGTCTGGGCGTTGTTCTGCGACACGTCGCGCTGGCACGACTGGGCCCCGCGTCTGGAGACCTCGGACTGGAGCGGGCCGCTCGACCGGGTCGGAACGACGTACGTCTCGACGGTCAAGATGATGGGCTTCGAGATGAAGCAGACAAACACGGTCGTCGAGGTGGAGCCGCTGAAGCTCATCCACCAGCACTCCGACCAGGGCCCGGAGGACGACTTCTATCGGTTCGAGCGCGAGGGCGACGCGACCCGCGCGATCGTCGAGGGCGACTACGAGATGCCCGGGTACATCCCCGGGTTCCTCAAGAACCTGATGACCAAGGCCTTCTTCGAGCGGCAGACGCGCCACATGCTCGGAGACTTCAAGGCGCTCGCCGAGGCGACGGTCCCGGTTTCAGCCTGACGCGTTCGTGGCCCAGGATAAGCGGTAGGGCCGCGGGGTCTTGCCCGCGGCCCTACTTCGAGAATCCCTCGCTTCGCCGGGCGCGCCAGTCGTGGCTCTGGTGGGTTGGGCGCTGGCGCCGCGCGTTGCACTTGGACTTTGGGATTCACCGACTTCGTTCGCTCACGCGAGCGGTTCCCCACATGACGATGCCGTGCCGCCGGACCACGCCGCGCCCGCGGGCTGAACACGCGCGAGCTCGTCCCACGCTCGGCGGCGGGGCGATCACGCCAGTGAAACCTTTCCCTTGTACTGGTGTCGACTCACCCGTGGGCGGATCGCCGCAGGGACGCAGTCGGGCGGGGAAGCCCCGGCTCCGCTCGCGATCGCCTCACCGACGGCGGCGCGACGGGCGGCGCGACGGGCCGCTCGGGGCTACTTCATGACGAACGCCTCTGGCGTCCGGTCGTCGACGCCGCGCATCGTGCGACCCACTGCGGGGAGCCCTGACGCGCGGCCCATGCCCTGGCCGCCCGGACCGCGCCGAGCCACTGGCGAGACCGACCCGCGAGCGAACCGGGGGGTCGTCCCATGCGCTTCATGCACGAGACCGGATTCAGCGTGCGCAGTGGCCATGAGGAGGCGTTCCAGCGGTGGCTGGCGGCGAACGAGGAGCGGCTCGCCCGCAGCTACCCCGAGGGCACCGAGTACCTGGGCACCTACGCCACCGTGTTCACCTCGGAGAAGACCGCCGGAGGGTATCGCGTCCTCGAACGTCTCAGCAGCTACGCCGACCTCGACACGCTGGCCGCGATGCAGAGGGACGCCACCACCGAGTACGCGAAGGCGTGGCGGGAGGCCACCCAGTTCTTCGACCCCGATCCGCACGCCGACTGGAGTCTGGTCCTCCTGAAAGCCGTGACCGACGCCGCGATCTGGGATATGGAGCCCGTGGCATGACGGGCCGGTAGCAGCCGGGCAACCCCGATCGAACCACCCTGTCGAGCCATCACGCGGGGCCACACGCTCCCGAGCCGGGTGTCTGGCTCGGGCGGCTCCGCGTCGGACGTGCGGGCCGGCACGCGCCGGACCTCGCCGTCCCCGCGACAGCCGCCGCTGCCCCACCCGAAGGGGCCCGTGCCACCGCCCGCCCGCGTCAGGCCGGCGCCGCCCCCTCCGCTCCCGAAACGCCCACCCCGAAGGCCCGCGGGACGGGGAGGTCGTACCCGGCGGATCTAGTGCCGCCGCATACGCGCGGCCACCGCAGGCTCCCCCTGCGCCTCGAGGAAGTCCGCGAGGAGCGTCCACTGCGCCGACGACACCTCACCCCGCGGCGGCAGGGCCGTGACAAGGAACCAGGCGAGCCGACGGGCCGTGCCCTGCGGGACGAGCCTCCCCCGCAGCTCGACCGCGTAGGCTGGGGCGCGCTCGCCCGGCTCGGCGGAAGGCGGCGCATCCGCCCGCCACGCCGAGACGGGCCGCCCCGGCGTGCCGAGCCGCGGGGCCGGCGAGCGCTGCGCCCGCACCTCCGAGCCCAGCGTCTCGCCCAGGCAGCCCTCGATGGCCTGCTCGATCGTCGCTCCGGGGTGCAGGCGTCCGCCGACCGTCGTCCAGCGTTCCGCGCCGTCGGGGTCGGTGGCGCGGAGGAGACCCACGGCCACGAGGCGGCCGGAGCCATCGCGCCGCACGGGGACGACCTGGATCGGGGCGTCCACCTCGTCGGGCGCCTCGAGACGCCCGACCCGCGGCGCGGCCTGGGCTGCCGGCTCCGCGTCCCCGCTGGTCCCCACCAGGTCACGTCCCACGCCAGCTCGGGTGCCGGGGAACCGAGCAGGCGTCCCGCCGGCGGGTGGCGCCCGGACGCTCACAGGGGCTCCAGGTCCGCGCGGCGCACGTGGCCGAGCGTGTCGATGGTCCCGTCGGGCACCACCGCCAGCCAGCCCGCGGCGGTGAGCGCCACCACGCGCCCGGTGGTCCCGCGGGCCAGCGCCGCCGCGGGGGCCGCCACCCGCACCCGGTCGCCCGGCCCGAAGGACGCCGGGCAGCGGCCCTCGTGGCGCAGCTCGTCGCGCGGCACGACGGCCTCGCGCAGGGAGGGCGGCGCGGCCTCCCAGCGGACCACCAGCGTCTCGGCGCACGCGCGCCAACGGCGCATCACCCGGCCGTGGGCCGCCCGGTCCGACCACTCCGCGGGACGCACGAGCAGCACCGCGTCGCCGGGCAGCATCGCGTCGTGGCAGTGCTCGAAGAGGTCCATGCGGCACGTCCCGCGCTCGGCATGCCGGTCCTCGCGCCGCGCTCAGGCCCCGAGCACCAGCTCGCCCAGCAGCGCGCGCGCCTTGCGTGCATCGCTGACCGCCAGCACCCCGGTCCCCTTCCCGTGCGCCACGCCGGTGGAGAGGATGAACTCGACGTTGAGCCCGGCGCTCGCGAGCTTGCGGGCCGCGGTGGCGAGCGCGCCCGGCGCGTCGGCCAGGGCGATCGGGAGGACCTCGAGCTCGCGCGCCTCGATGCCGGCCCCCCGGAGCGCCCCGCGGGCCCCGGCCTCGTCGCTGGCGAGGAAGCCGATGAGCCCGGCCCCTTCCTCGGTCAGTCCCGCCAGGGCGGTGATGTTGACCCCGGCCTCGCCCAGGGCCTGTCCGATCCTTGCCAGTTCGCCCGGCCGGTCCTCGGCCGCGACCACGAACGCCCGCATGGCCATGCCTCCTCCGCCCGGAGCACGGATCTCGGCAGGGACCCGGCGGCCGCGGGTCGGAGCCTCATGCTACGCCTCTGACGTGGACGAGCCATGACCCACCGGGGGAGCGTCACGCCGCCCGCGCGGGGTCCCCCCATGCGCCCGCGGTGATGGAACCGGCGCGCGGGCCTGCCTCGGTCGGCGATGGCCTGCGCTCGCGTGTCGGGGTCCGCACGGCGTGGCACGCCCGCGCCGGCGTTCGCCCTGCACCGGGCGGCGCATGGGCGGCCGGTCGCGGGAAACTCGGCCGATCGCCCCCTCGCCGCTTGCATTCCCCGCGCCCGGTGGCAGGCTTGGAGGCGTCAGGCCACCCCCGGCCGGCAGCGCAGAGGCATCCCATGACCGATCAGCAGAGCGGGCCCCTGGAGGTCCGCCCCAACACCCTGCGGGACCAGCGGGCCCCCAACACGTTCCGGGCCGCGACCGCGCCCGCGACTCCCGGCAGCCGGCCAGCGCTGAACCGCGGCGGCGGGAACATGGCGCCCCTGGGCCGTGTCGCCCGGCCACAACGCTCGACCTGGGTGTACCTGGTCGCGGCCGTGCTCGCGGTCCTGGTCATCCTGTACCTGCTGCAGGGCGCGCCCTAGGCGCGAGGCGTCGTGCGGGTGCGATCGGGCCCCGACCCCCTGCGCTGGGCTCCCCCGGACGCAAGGGCGTAGTCCGGCGCGGTCCGCGCCGGACTACGCCTCGGCCGGCTCGCCCGCGAAGAGGTCGAGCAGCGGGAGGCG
>JAJYDP010000079.1 GCA_021777365.1 Chloroflexota bacterium
GCGGCCCGCTCCACGTCGGTGCTCATGTCGGCCAGGCCATCGCGCCGCGTTCCCGACTCGTGGCCGAAGCGGTCCATGAGCAGCCGGCCGGCGGCCAGCGCGGCGGCGACCGCGGCATCGAACGCAACATCGGGTTCCGGGGATTGGCTCAGTTGCGCATCCACGGCCGCCAGCCCCCGGCGCGGCGATCGATCGCCAACCCGCCCACCGGCTTACTCGCTCGCTTCACGCCTTCGCCTCGACCGCGGACGACAGCAGGGCGTCGAGCGCGACCCGGTGCATGACGTCGGTCGCCGCCTCCAGTTCCCGGTCGGTCATGTAGCGCTGCGGGCCGTCGGGATGGCCGTCCAGGCCGTCGCTGACGGCGAGCACGCATCCGGCGCGCACCACATCCGGCCCGGCCGCGCTCGCACGAAGGGCCAGATAGAAGAGGGCCGCCGACTCCATCTCGACCGCGAGGAGCCCATGGTCCCGCCAGCCCGCCGTCGATTCGAGTGAGAGATGCGGTTCCACGTCGACGGTGACGATCGGCCCGACGTGGAATGTGCTCCCGTGGGTCCGGGCGGCCTCGACCAGGGCCTGGGTGAGGATGAAGTCGGGGACGGTGACGTACGGCGTGCCGCGGGCCAGGCTGCGCGTGGTCCCGTCGCCGGGCGCCGATCCGGTCACCACGATGAGATCGCCGTTCCTGACGCCGCGGGCGAACGCGCTGCACGTGCCGATCCGGACGATGCTGCGCACGCCGTAGTCGAGCAGTTCCTGCCCGACCATCGTCATGCTCGGGCAGCCCATGCCGCTGCTCTGCAGGCTCACGGGCCGTCCCCGGTAGGTGCCGGTGAACCCGAGCAACCCCCGGTTGTCGTTGACCATCCGCACGTCGTCGAGCAGCGTCGACAGGCGGGCGATCCGCCCCGGATCCCCGGCGACCAGGCACGCGTCGGCGTACTCTCCCGGCTTCGCTCGCAGGTAGATGCCCACTCGTTGCTGCCTCCATGGCGAGTGTCCCGCCGGAGGGGCCGTCCGACCGGTCCGGCCCCCGCCGCGGGACGGGTTACTGTGAGGACCCCAGCGTCAGCCCCGCCACCAGGTACCGCTGGAACACCACGTAGACGATCGCCGCAGGGATCGTGCTCAGCAGGCTGCCCGCCATCAGGGCGGGGACGCTCACAAGCTGGGACGAGGCGAGGACGCCGAGCCCGACCGTGAACGGCCGCACCCCCGGTTCCTGGAGGAACAGCAGGCCCACCAGGAAGTCGTTCCAGACCGGGATGAAGCGGAGGACGATCAACGTCGCGAGCGCCGGTCCCGAGAGCGGCAGCGCGATCCGCCGAAAGACCCCGAGGTACCCCAGGCCGTCGCAGAGCCCGGCGTCGATGAGTTCGTCGGGAATGCCCCGGAAGAAGGTCGTCATCAGGAACGTCGAGAAGGGGGTTCCGACGGCCACGTACACGAGGACCGCGCCGACGTACGTGTTGATGAGATGCAGCCCGGCGAAGTTCACGTACTCGGGGATGATGAAGGACTGCAGCGGGATCATCATGCTGCCCATGATCCCGAGGAACACGAACACGTCCCCCCGGAACCTGATCTTTGCGAGCGCGAAGCCCGCGGGTGCGGCGATCACGAGCACGGCCAGGATGGTGCCGGCACAGAGGCCCAGCGAGTTCACCATCTCCTGGGCGACCGGAACGCCCTGAAACAGCGCCGTCCAGCTCCGGAGCGAGAACCCGGACCCGAGGAGATACTGCTGGTTCGATCGGAACGACGTCTCGATCATGAAGTAGAAGGGGTACAGCAGCGCCGCCGACACGACGGCGAGCGTGACGAAGATGGCGAGGCGGCCGGTGGTCACCGGATGACGCGTTCGGCGTCGGAGGGTACCCAGCTCGATCCTCCTCGTGTCCTCTGCCCGCGTGGTCAACGTCTCGTCCATTCCGGGAGTCCGGTGCGGCCGACCACCCGGTCGCCGGCTGGCGCGGGACGGCCATGACGGCCCGCCGGAACCCTGCCCACACGCGCCGCGGTCTCCTCACGCATCGCGGTTCATGAGGCGCAGCTGGGTCAGCGTGATTCCGAAGAGGATGACGAAGAGCACGATGCCGAGTCGCGCCCCCTCTCCGAACGATCCCGTGGCGAACGCTGCCTGGTAGATGAAGAACTCGATGGTCGTCGTTCCGAGATCCGGGCCTCCGCCGGTCATCGTGTAGATCAGGCTGAACACCGCCGAGAAGGCGCTGATCGCGGTCACGACGAACGCAAACAGGAAGTAGCGGCGCAGCAGTGGGATCGTCAGTCCCAGGAAGGATTGCCGCCAGTTGGCGCCATCGATCCGGGCCGCCTCGTAGATCGTGGGATCGATGGTCGACATGCCCGTCACGAAGATGAGCGTGTTGATGCCGACCAGCGAGTAGACGAAGGTGGCCGCTACGGCCACGAGTGCGCTGAACGGGCTGCCCAGCCAGTCCTGGCGCAGGATGCCGAGGCCGACTGCGCCGAGCAGCTGGTTGATCAGGCCGTCTGCGGCAAATGCCTGGATGCCGACGACGCCCAGCACGACCCACGAGACCGCCGTCGGGATGATGATCGCCGCCCGGAAGACACGCCACCCCCACACGTGCTCGTGGAGGAGGGCGGCGAGCCCGACGCCGCACAGCATCGTGACCGGCACGGCCACGAGCAGCATGGCGTTGTTCTCCAGCACCCGCCAGAAGGTCGGGTCGGCGAACATCGTGGCGTACGCGCTCGGACCGACCCAGTGGGACGTGAGGCCGTCCCAGTTGGTCATGCTGTAGTAGAAGGCCTGCACGATGGGGACGACGAGCAGGAGCACGACGACGAGCAACGCGGGCGCCACCAGGAGCGCGCCGGACATCGTCCGGTCGCGCTGCAGGCCCCGGTTGGCCCGGTGGACGGTCGCCGGGCGCACTCCTCCGACGCTGTGACCTGTCTGGGGGGTGCTCCGCGTCGTTTCCATGTCACTCTCGACTGTGCAGGTCGGCCCGTGTGGCGCGGTCAGGCGATGTGCGGGAGCCGCCGGCGGATCGGACGGGCCGACCCGTACCGGCAGGCTCACGCACCCGGCCTGTTCAGGGAACCTGGTAGCCGGCCCAGGAGGATCCGCGCTCAGAGGCAGGGAGCTGCTTGAACGTCTGCTCCAGCGTCGCCGTGCCGGCCTGCACGCTCACGCCGCCGACCAGGATCGAGTCGAGCACCGTGCCTGCGCTGTTGACGAAGGTCGGCGGAAGCACGTTGTCAAGCATCGGATACACCGTCAGGCCCTGCTGGTTGACCAACCCGACCATGTCCTTGGCCAGCGGATTGGTGGCGGCGATTCCCTTCACGGCAGGAATCAGGCCGCCCTGCGCGATGATCTGGCCGGCCTGCGGCGTGGTCATGAACTGGAGGAATTCCGCGGCCGCAGCCTTGTGCTGGGAGTAGGTCGTGATCGCGAAGCCGTTGCCGGCGAACTCGACGACGCCCTTCGCCGGGGTGCTGGAGTACGGCGGCACGAACACGCCGACGTTGCTGCCGAGCGTCGAGTAGAACGGGCCCGCATCGTTGTTGATCTTGACGATCATTGCCGCCTGTCCCTTGAGGAAGGCGTTCATCACGTTCGTCGCGCTGAGGGCATCCTTGTTGACATATCCATCGCTGTAGAGCTGATGCCACTCGGTGAGCTGCGACTGGACCGTCGAGCTGGTCCACGAGACGGAGCCGTTGTAGAGGCCTTCCCACTGACTCGGTGACAGGACACCGGCCATCATGTAGCTCATGTCGTACCAGGGGTAGAACTCGCCGCTGAGGTTCTGGGTGCCCTGCTCCATGCAGGTGATGTTGGCGGCCTTGAACTTGGCGCAGTCACTGAACAGCTGGCTCCATGTCGTCGGCGGCGACGAGAGTCCGACCTGCTGGAACAGCTTCTTGTTGTAGAACCCGATGTAGAACTGCTCCTGCAACGGGAGCACGTACGGGCTCGCCGGTGAGTTGAATCCCACGGAGCTCCATTCGGTCCCCGTCACGTTCGCCAGGTCGCTGGCGGGCACGAGCGGCTGGAGGTTCTCGAGGAACGAGCGGTACTGCATCGTGAAGAGACCGGTCCACATGTTCACGATGTCTGGACCCGTCTTCGAGACGGCGGCAGCCTGCAGCAGGGCGAAGTAGTTCGCGCGCGGCTGCTGCACGTTGTCGATCGTGATGTTCGGGTGGAGTTTCTCGAAGGCGGCGATGAGCGGTGGAACCACCTGCGCCTGGTTGCCCTGCCCCAGGTTCTGCCACAGCGTGAGCGTCACCTTGCCGGCGGTGGTGGACGGGTTCGACGACGCCGCGACCGAGGGTGCGCTCGACGCCGCCGCGGCCGTTCCGGCGGAAGCGCTCGCGCCGCCCGTCGCGGCCGCTGGCGCGGTCGAGCTCGTCACGGCCGACGTGCAGCCTGCGGCGACCACCCCCAGCGAGACGACACCGACCAGCAAGCGTGCCCATCGGGTTCGTGCCATGGATGCTCCTCCAGTGCAGTGCGCCGCGCGGTCGACCGGCGGCGCCAGGACGCTCTGTTCGATTGGGGTGTGAGGAGGTGCGATGTTGCGGGTGTCGACACGGGACCACGCTGCGGACGCTCCGCGTCGCAGGCTGGCGACCCCGGCCCAGGCCGAGGGGACGCGATCCTAGCAGGGCAGGCGTGCGCGGCGGCCGAAGGTCAGGGTTCCGTCATCGTTGCCCGGCCCTCCTCTCGGACGCCCCCAGGCTCTGCGAATGCGGCCGGCCCCGACGAACCTGTCCGCAGGTCCGCGACCGGTCCGGGTCGCCCGCCATCGCGCCGGCGCGCGTCGCGGCCCCGGAACCTCCGTCCGCCGCATGCCCGCACCTGGAACTGCGCGATAGGCATCGCGCCGAACGCTATACGATCAGATTTCGAAAGTCAATAGGACGCCATCCAGTACCCGATATTGACACGAATGCACACCACTCGGTACGATCACCGGCATCCGAGAAGCCGAAGGCGCCCATTCGGGAGCGATGTTCGGCGGTCCGAACGGAGGTGGCGCGTGGGAGCCGGCGAGGAAATCCGTCTGGCCAGACTGCTGGACGGCGGCAGGGCCGTCGTCGTCGCCATCGACCATGGCCTGTACAACGGACCGCGGGCGGGCTTCAACGACCTGGCGCGCGCCGTCACCGCACTCGGATCGGCCGACGCGATCCTGGTCAGCCCCGGCATGGCGTCCCACGTGCGTGAGGCCTTCACGCATCGCGGCGCGCCTGCCATGATCGTGCGGCTCAACTGGGGCACTCAGTACGCAACCCAGTGGAACTACCGCGAGAGCAGGAGCGTGCCGATGCTCTCGGCTGCGGAGGCCGTGGCGCTCGGCGCGGACGTAGTCCTTGTCGGCATGTCGATCCACACCGGCTCCGAGGCCGTCGACGCGGAGAACGTCGCGGTGGTTGCGAGGGCGGTCGGCGAGAAGCGCGTGGCCGGGGTGCCGATCGTGGGTGAGGTGTACCCGGCCGGCCATGAGGACCTGCCGCCCGCCGAGCGCCACGAGCAGATCGCCGTCGGCTGCCGGATCGCGGCCGAACTGGGCGTCGATCTCGTGAAGACGTTCTACACGGGCGAGCGGTTCGACGAGATCACGGCGGCCACACCGGTCCCCGTGCTCGCGCTGGGATCGCGGAAGCTGCCGCGCGAGAGCGATGCTTTGGAGCTGGCCGCCGCGGCGACCCGCGCCGGGGCCGGCGGCGTCGTCTTCGGTCGGAACGTGCTGCAGGCGCGGGACCCGGAGCGGTTCCTGCTCGCCCTGCGCGCCGTGGTGAAGAACGGGCTCTCGCCCGAGGAGGCGGCTCGGCAGCACGGGATCGCGGAGGCGGTCCGCGCCTGATGGGCCTCCTCCTCGGCGTCGACGCCGGAACCACCGCGCTGAAGGCGGGGCTCTTCGACGAGGCCGGGCGGCAGATCGCGGTGACCGCCGAGGAGTACGCCCTGTGCACCCCGGAGCCGGCGCGCGCGGAGCTCGATCCCGAGACGTACTGGCGTGCCACGGTCGCTGCGGTGCGGCGCGTGCTCGGCACGGCGGGCGTGCGCGGCTCGGACGTGCGGGCCCTCGCCGTCTCCAGTCAGGGCGAAACGGTGATCCCGGTGCGGGCAGACGGGCGGCCGGTCGGCCCGGCGATCGTCTGGCTGGACAACCGCGCCGTCGAGGAAGCCCGGGAGCTGGGCGAACGGTTCGACCCGGCGACGCTGTACGCGGCGACCGGGGTGCCCGCTCTCGTTCCCACCTGGACGGCCTGCAAGCTCCTCTGGTGGCAGCGCAACGATCGCGGACTCTTCGACCGGGCAGCCCGCTTCCTGCTCGTCGAGGATTTCCTCCTCCAGCGGTTCACCGGGCGCTTCGCCACCGACGGCGGCGTGCAATGCACGACGCTGCTGTACGACATCGTCGCGCGGACGTGGTGGGAACCCATGCTCGACTGCATCGGTCTCGGCGTCGATCGGCTGGGCGAGCTGGTCGCGCCGGGCGAGGTGGTGGGGACGCTCACGCCGTCCGCCGCGGATGCCCTGGGCCTCGCGCCGTCGGTGCTCGTGGTGGCCGGCGGGATGGACCAGGGCGCCGGTGCCGTGGGAGTCGGGAACGTCGGCCCCGGGATCGTCTCCGAGAGCACGGGCGGCGCGCTGACCATCCAGGCCTCCGTTGACCGCCACGGCGGCGACCCCGGCGCGCAGACACCGGTCTACGTGCACTCGGCATCGGGGCTCTACCTGTACTGCCCGGTCTCTCCCACGGGTGGGATGGCCCTCACGTGGTTCCGCGATCGCTTCGGCGAGCCGGAGGTGAGTCGCGCGCGTGAGCTCGGCCGCGATGCCTACGAGCTGCTGACCGAGCTCGCGGCGGCCGCGCCACCCGGCGCCGATGGATTGACGATGCTGCCGCACCTGCAGGGCGCGTTCAGCCCCGAGTACGAGCCGGCGGCACGCGGCGCGTTCTACGGCCTCACGCTGGCGCACGGCCGCGCCCATGCCGTTCGCGCCATCCTCGAGTCCGTGGCGTTCATGCTCCGGCGGAACCTCGAGGCGCTCGCCGGAGCCGGAGCCGCCGCGAACGAGGTGCGCTCGCACGGGGGCGGGGCCCGGAGCGCTCTCTGGAACCAGATGAAGGCCGACGTGTGCGGGCTGCCCGTGGTGACGCTGGAGGGCAGCGATGCCGCGATCCGCGGCGACGCGATGCTCGCGGGCGTGGCGGCGGGCGCGTTCCCCGATCTCGGCGAGGCGGCGCGGCGGCTGATCCGGGTGGCTGCCCGGTTCGAGCCCGACGCCCGCACTCGCGCGGCATACGACGAGGCGTACGGCAGGTACGTGGAGCTCTTCGACGCCCTTCGCCCGATGTACCGCTGGACGGGCGTCCGGCCGGGCGTGGGGAACCAGACGGCATGACTGCGAACTGCGGGCCGGGAGGACAACGGTGAGCGCGAAGGCGAAGATCGGCGTGCTGGTGATGGCGCTCCTCGAGGACGCCTACAACAAGACGGCGCACATGCGTCCCGCGGCCACGGAGGCCGCCGCGCGGATCGCCGCCGCCCTCGGCGAGTACGGCACCGTGGTCCACGCGGGCCTCGTGGAGGAGGAGCATCAGGCGGCGGCGGCGGCGCGACTGTTCAACGCCGAGGACGTCGACATCATCGTGGCGGTCGAGCTCGCCTACACGAAGGGGATCGTGCCCGCCCGCTGCTTCCTCGACACGACGGCACCCGTGCTCGTGTGGAACACGCAGCAGATCGCCCGCCTCGGGGAATCCGACGGCTTCGACGTGGTCATGCTCAACTCGGGGATGGCGGGGATGCCCGAGCTCACGGCCGTCCTCATCCGCACCGGACGTGACTTCACCATCGTCACGTCCCGCTTCGATGACCCGGCGGGACGGCAGCAGGTACGCGAGGTCATCCAGGCCGCCGCGGTGCGCCGTCGGCTGAGAACCGCGAAGGTCGGCCTGGTGGGCCATCCGTTCGAGGGCATGACGGACCTCATGTTCGATGCACTGTCGCTGCGCCAGGACGTGGGGCCGGTGGTGTGGCCGGTGGAACCGGAGACGATCTCGGTGCGCTTCGGGGAGATCCCCCAGGCGGACGTGGATGCCCTGGTCGCGACGGAGCGGGGGCGGTACCGGGTCGACATGGATCCCGGGGTGTTCGAGCGCTCGGCGAGGATGGCGCTGGCCCTGGAGTCCGTCGCGAGGGAACAGCACCTCGACGCGTTCACCGCGTTCGACCAGGTCTGGCTCAGCGATCCTCGCGTCGGGATCATCCCGTCCTACGGCACGGGGCGGCTGTGCGAGATCGGAATCCCGGCCGCGCCCGAGGGAGACGTCGCGTGCGCGGTCGCACAGATCGCGCTCCAGGAGCTCGCCGGTCAGGCCACCACGCTCGAGAACTACGTGATCGACTTCGAGAACAACGCGGTCATGTTCTCGCACGACGGCCACGGCAACCCGGCGCTCGCGGTCCCCCGCGGCGTGGCCGTCAAGCACTCCATCTACTACCAGGGTGTCGCCGGGTTCGGTGCCGGCTTCGAATTCGCCTACGAGCCCGGGCCCATCACGAACCTCGCCCTCGTGACGACGGGCGAGAGCCGGTGGCGCTTCGTGATCTCGGAAGGCGAGCTGCTGCCGTTCCCGCCACGCCCGATCTCGGCGCCGCAGACGCTCTTCCGGCACGATTCGCTGCCCATCGACGAGTGGTGCAACGCCTGGCTGATGGCCGGTGCGACCCACCACATGGGGGCGGCGCGCGGCCGCTGGACTCGTCACCTGCTCGAGCTGGCCAGGATGCTCGGCATCGATGCCGTGGTCGTCTGAAGCGACCGGCACACGCCATCGCCATGCGCAGCACGCTGGAGCTCGCGCCGCCGTTCTTCGAGGTCGGCCCGAAGGTCTACGCGTGGGGCCCCGACGTGGTCGCCCTCGCCCGCGCCGCCGACCGGCTGGGTGCCGCACACGACGTCCGGATCGTCCTGACGCCGCAGTACGTCGACATCCCGGCCGTCGCGCGGGCCGTGGAGCGGGTCCTCGTGTTCGCGCAGCACATGGACGCGCTGCGACCCGGGCGCGGCATCGGGGCCGTCCTGCCCGAGGCGGTCCGCGCGGCCGGCGCCCATGGTGTCCTGCTGAACCACGCGGAACGGCGGCTGAGCCACGAGGAGCTCGCGCGGACGATGGAGCGCGCGGACGAGGTGGGGCTCGCGACGATGGTCTGCGCGGACGACGCCGCCCAGGCGGCCGTGATCGCCCGCCTGCACCCCCACGTGATCATCGTGGAGGAGCCCGGGATGATCGCGGGGGGATCGCGGAACCACGGTGCCGACGCCGCGATCCGGGCGGCGAACGAGACGATCTGGGCGATCGACCCGGAGATACGCGTGCTGCACGGGGCCGGCATCGGCGGGCCGCGCGACGTGTACGAGGTCATCGCCGCGGGCGCCCAGGCGGTCGGGTCGAGCAGCGCGATCTTCGAGGCAGCCGACCCCGTCGCCATGCTCGAGTCGATGATCCGGGCCGTCCGCCGGGCCTGGGACGAGGTCCACACAGGGAGGTCGGTGGCATGACCGTCTGCCATGCGTCGTTCGCGATCCAGTCGGACACTCGCCCGACCTTCCACGACGTGACGGCGCAGGTCGAGGAGGCGCTCCGCGGCTCGGGCATCCGTGATGGGATCCTGCTCGTGTACTCGCAGCACACCACCTGCAGCGTGCTGGTCCAGGAGGCATCCGACGACGTGGACTACTGGGGCACGGAGTACCTCATGCAGGATCTCGTCACGGTGCTCGAGTCGATCGTCCCGCGCTGCCGCACCGAAGGACAGTACAAGCACCCGGGGCCGCGGCACATCGAGGCCGCCCGCGGGCGCGACGAGCTTCCCGCATGGTCGCTGAACACCGACGCGCACCTGCGCTCGGTGCTCCTCGGTCGCTCGCAGGCGATCCCGGTCGTCGACGGGGCCCTGACGCTCGGAGAGTTCGGGCGGATCTACTTCGCCGACTTCGACCAGGTGCGCGCGCGGGAGCGGACGGTCCGGGTCCAGATCGTCGGGGAGTGACAGCGCCGTTTCCTCCGCTTTGTCAAGACTTGACAAGTCGCCGGCGGGGGCGGAATCGGCCATGGGAACGCGCCCGGACCCCTTGACAAGCCCCGGATTCCGGGCCGAAACCCCTTGACACGCCCGCTTCGCGGGTGCATCATCCTGCCTCTGATGCCGTGTCAAGACTTGACACGGCCCTACGCATGTCCGGGTGGTCGCGCGGCGGGAGCGCGGATCACCCAGCCGCACACCGGTTCCGGCCCGGCTGCCGCGTCGAGGCGACCGCGGGTCCGAGCCACGGCCGGAACCCCCCACCGAGAGGTCCGTTGTCCACAGGCGTCGTCGCCACCGTCAAGTCGAAGCTCGACATCGTCGAGATCATCGGCGAGAGCGTCCCCCTCCGGAAGGCGGGCACGACATGGAAGGGCCTGTGCCCGTTCCACGGGGAGCGCACGCCGTCGTTCGTCGTCACGCCCGCGCGGGAGAGCTGGCACTGCTTCGGGTGCGGCCTGGGAGGGGACATCTTCAGCTTCGTCATGCAGCGCGAGGGGATCGACTTCCCGGCCGCGCTGCGCCTGCTCGCGGCACGGGCCGGCGTGGAGCTCGACGAACGCACGACGCGAGAGGACGCCCGGAAGCGGCGCCTGCGCGAGGTGCTCGAGGCGGCGATCGCGTTCTACCACGCCGTCCTGACCGAGTCGCGCCACGGCCGAACCGCCCTCGACTACCTCCGCGGCCGCGGGTTCACGGACGAGACGATCGGGACGTTCCAGCTCGGCTACGCACCCGACGGCTGGGAGACGCTCTCGCGCGCCCTGCGGACGAAGCGCGGCGCGACCGACGACGAGCTGGAGACGGTGGGCCTGGCGCTCCGCGGCCGGCGGGGCGGGGTCTACGACCGGTTCCGGGGGCGCGTCATCTTCCCCATCCGCGATGCCGCGGGCAACGCGACCGGGCTCGGCGGCCGGATCCTGGAGCGCGCCGGCGGACCGGCCGAGGGGGCCCCGGAGCGCGATCGCGGCCCCAAGTACCTGAACTCGCCGGCCACGCCGCTCTTCGACAAGAGCCGCTCCCTGTACCTCATCGACCGTGCCCGGGCGGCCATGCGCCGGACCGGCCGGGCCGTCATCGTCGAGGGCTACACGGACGCGCTCATGGCCCACCAGGCCGGCTTCCAGAACGTCGTCGCGGGGCTCGGCACGGCGCTCACGGCGGCCCAGGTCGAGCTGGTGACGCGCTACGCGCCGGCCATCGCGCTCGCGTACGACGTCGATCCCGCGGGCCAGAGCGCGGGGACGTTCGGCGCGACCGAGCTGACCGCGCTGATCTCGGAGATCCAGCGCAGCCGCGCACCGATCGGGCTGACCGAGGTCGGCGTGGTGCGACTGCCCGAGGGACGCGACCCCGACGAGGTGATCCGCGACGAGCGCGCGACCTGGGAGTCCGCCACCGCCGAGCCGCAGCCGATCATGGACTACCTGGTCGACTACTTCGCGGGGCGGCACGATCCGCGCACCGTGGCCGGGCGCAAGCGGCTCGTCGAGGCCGTCACCCCCACGCTCCGCCACATCGGCGACCCGGTCGAGCGGACGGCGTACGTGCAGGCGCTGGCCCGACGCAGCGGCGTGGACGAACGGACGATCCTCGAGGTCCTGCAGCGACCCGAGTCGACCCGTCCGGGCGCCGACGATCCGGGCGCGACCGGGCACGGCACCGGCCGCTTCACGGCCGAGGCCGTCCTCTCGGCCCGGGAGGGATCCGATCCCGCGGCGGCGGCGAAGACGCTCGACCCGATCGAGCAGGAGTTGCTCGGGCTCCTCCTGCGGCTCCCCGAGGTGCGGCTGGATCGCACGGACCTCGCGCCGGAGGCGCTCCTGACGACGCCCGCCCGTGAGCTCTGGCGGGCGCTGCTGGCGGCCGACGCGTCCGCGCGGGAGGCCGATCCGGGGGCATGGGGGGTCGCGCCGGAGGCGTTCCTGCCTTCGCTCGATCCCGAGCTCGGGCTGATCGCCCGCGGGCTGCTGCTGCGGCGCGGCCCGGAGCTCCCCGCCGAGCGGGCGGCCCGTGCCGTGGACCAGTGCCTGATCAACCTCGAGCGACGCCACGTGGACGAGGAGCTCGACTTCCTGCGCGCCGATCTCGCGGAGCTCGAGGCGCGACGCGACGCTCGGCCCGCGGCCGGCGCGCGCGAACCTGCCACCGGCGCGCGCGAACCCGCCGCGCTCGACGC
>JAJYDP010000080.1 GCA_021777365.1 Chloroflexota bacterium
CCCGACCGTGGCCATGGACCGGAAGATGGCGCGACGCATGAGCCGGTTCATCCAGCTCGGGATGGCGGCCGCCCAGGAGGCGGTTGTCGACGCGGATCTCGATTTCTCCGGATGGTCGCCGGAGCGACGCGACCGCGTCGGTGTCGCGCTCAACACGGGCGGCGGGGGCCTCGAGCAGGTGGTGGACGGCACCCACGCGCTGGAGCAGAAGGGCCCGGGCCAGGTCAGCCCGTTCGCGATCCCGGCCCTGTCCGGCTCCATGGCCGCCTGCATGGTCTCGATGAAGTACGGTCTCACGGGTCCCGTGATCACCCAGGTCGCCGCCTGCGCCAGCTCGGTGATCGCGTTCCTGGACGGGCTCCGGTTGATCCAGGACGGCGAGTGCGACGTCGTGCTCGTCGGCGGGACGGAGGCACCACTGCTGCCGATCGCGTTCGCGGCACTGGGCAACATGGGCGCCCTCTCCAGGCGCAACGACGACCCCACGCACGCATCGCGGCCGTTCGACCGGGACCGCGATGGCTTCCTCTTCGGCGAGGGTGCCGGGGTCATGGTGCTCGAGTCGGCGGCGCACGCGATGGACCGAGGGGCGCGCATCCGGGCCGAGGTCCTGGGTGCCGCGCTGACCGCCGACGCCTACCACGTGAGCGCCCCTGAGCCCACGGGCCGCGGCGCGGCGCGCGCGATGGGACTCGCGCTCAGGCACGCGGGGGTCACCCCCGACGAGATCGACCTGATCGTGGCCCACGGCACGTCCACGCCGCTCAACGATGTCACGGAGACCCGCGCGATCAAGACGGTGTTCGGTGATCACGCCTACCGCGTGCCGATCACCTCCCCGAAGTCGATGATCGGCCACCTGCTGGGCGCGGCGGGAGTGGCGAGCGCGCTGGTGGCGGTGTCCTCGATCTGCGAGGGTGTCATCCCTCCCACGGCCAACCTGGAGCATCCCGACCCCGACTGCGACCTCGACTACGTCCCGCTCGTGCCGCGCCAGCAGCGCGTGGACACGGCCATCGTCAATGGGTTCGGGTTCGGCGGCCAGAACGCCGTGGCGGTCTTCCGGCGCTTCGAATCCTGAGGGACGGGCGATGAGTCTGCCCGGTCGGCTCATTGCCCTGCCCGTCATCGCGAGCCTGGCGTTCTCGGGGTGCGCCTCGCCGACGTCGCGGACCTCGCCCTCCGCGATCCCCTCCGCGACGTCCGGCGCGCGGGCACCCGCGGCGTCTCTCTCGCCCGGGGCGGTCTCGGCGTCCGTGCCGCCATCGGCGGCCATGCCGCCCGGGGCGCCGGGCCCGTCAGGCTCGTCGGTCCCGCTGGCCGTGGTTACCGGCTTCGCCAACTACCGGCTGGACTCGGTCACACCGGCCGGCCTGGCCGCGCGCCTGGCTGCCGGCACGCTGGTCGTGCCGTGCGGTGCGGAACCGGCGATCGGCACCGCGCTGGGTGCGGCGCCGGGGTCCGCCGCATCCGGGCCTGCCGTGACGTCACCGGGTGCGACATCGGCGCCGACGCCGGCCAGGCCGTCGACCGCATGCATCCCGGCCGATGCCATCCCCGCCCGTCTGCCCGCATCCTCGACCGCGGTCGCGCTCCTCCCGCCGGGCCTCGTCACGCCCGCCCTGCGTGTCGTGCCGATCGGGGTGGCCGACCTGTTCGGGGAAACGCCGGCGCGGACGGCCGCCTACCCGCTCTCGATCCCGCCGCCGGCCGGCTGGCCGGCGGCCTGGACCGCATACGACCCCTCAAACGTGCGCGTCGTGCTCACGACCGGGGTGAACTGCCCGGACCGCGGCGTGAGCTACCAGACCAACGTGCTGAAGAAGGGCTGGGACTGGCTGCTGGAGGCCGGCACCGCGAAGTACACGGGCCGGTACTGGGACCCCGCCTTCGGCTGGTGGGTGGTGGACGCCGTCCGCACCGACCATGCCGGTGCGGTCTGGGCCCTGGTCCGCAATGCCGACGTCGCGGTCAGCGACTTCGAGTGCTCCATGACGCGCCACTTCACCCAGCACAACAGCGGCACCAACTTCTCGATCGACCCGCGGGTCGCGCCGCTGATGGCGAAGGCGGGCTTCGACGTGGCGACGATCGCCGCCGACCACAACACGAACCCCGGGCTGGGCGCGATCGGTGAGACCGTCGACCTGTTCCGGGCGAACGGGATCCAGCCGGTCGGCGGTGGACGCACGCTCGCGGAGGCGCTGCGGCCGGCCGTCGTCGACGTCAACGGCGTGCGGTTCGGCTTCGTGGGGTTCGACGCGATCGGGGGATCGGCGTACGCCACGGCCGACAGCGCGGGAGTGGCAGCCCTGACGCCGGCCAACGCGCGCACCGCCATCGCCGCGGCTCGGAAGGCCGGCGCGCAGGTCGTGTTCGCGCTCCCCCAGTGGAGCTCGGTCGAGTACCGCGCGACCTTCACCGGCTTCCAGCGATCGCTGATCGCCGAGCTCGAGGCGGCGGGCGCCGACGAGATCGTCGGTGCGGACTTCCATTGGGCCGGCGCGATCTCGATCACGCGCGGGAGCCGGTCAGGCTACCGGTTCGTCACCGCGAGCCAGGGAAACTTCTGGTTCGGACAGAGCTGGAGCCGCCAGACCCAGGAGGGCGTGATGACCATGCTGACGTTCGTGGGCACGCGGCTGACCCAGGTGCGGCTCATCCCGACCGTGGTCCTGGACGACGCGCAGCCCAACCTCACGGATCCCGCCACCGACGGACAGTTCGTGCTGCACCAGGTCCTGTCGGCGTCGCAGCTGCTCCAGCCGCAGGGAGAGGGAGGGGTCCTGACCGGGGGTCGACCGTCCTATCCCGTGCCGGCCGTCTCGGCCGCCTCCCGGCTCGGGATGGTCCGCCCCTCGTAGACCTCAGCCATCGCAAGCAGTTCGGACGGCAGCGATTGCACCCGCCCGGCGGCGTAGTCGTACATCACCTGCACGGTCTCGCCGTGGGCGACGAGCCGCGCCCGGCCGAACGGCGACGCCTCGGCCTGCAGGCGGTACTCCATCGAGAACGAGGAGCGCCCCATCCAGCCGACGCGGCACTCGCACACGAGCGGCTCGCCGAAGAGCACCGGGCTCATGTACGTGATCCGCGCCTCGGCCAGGATGAAGCTCTGATCGTGCGACGTGGCGCCGATGCCGAAGGTCGAGCCGGTCACGGTCCGGTAGTAGCCGGCGCGCGCCATCTCGAAGTAGCTCAGGTAGACCGCGTTGTTGACGTGGCCCATCGCGTCGGTGTCGGCGAAGCGCACGTCGATGGACAGGCGATAACGGAACGGGCCCTCGGGGGGCTCGGAGCGCCTGCTCACGGCGCGGGTGTCTTCTCGCTGCGGCTCATCCCGCGATCGTCGTGGCGGCTCATCCCGCGATTGTGACGGAACTGTGCGGGACCATCATCCGGCCGGGGCCCCTGGATGCATCGGCGGGCCTCGGTCCCCGGCGGCCGTCGCGCAGCTCTGGTCAGTCGCGCAGCTCTGGTCAAGTCGCGTGCCTTCCTGGTCGGATTCCCGCCGCATGACGACTATGCATAGTCCGGCGCCAGGGTCGGGTGCTGGTGCGGGCGTTGCGAGGCCTCGCGCGCACGATTCCCGGCCCCGCTGCGCCTGGAGGCGGTCCCGCGCCGGCACGAGCCGGATCGGCAGGGCTCGCGACGACCTGCGGAGGGCCGGCAAGAGCGCATATGCGTCACCTGGCGGGAATCCGGCCACCTGGCCAGGGGAACGGCCGGGACGGGACGGGACGGCCGCCCGAGCGCGTCCTCGCGCGGGCGATCGGCCGCCCGAGCGCGTCCCCATCCGGTGTACGCTCGAACCTGAAGGAGCGGGGGCCACGGGCCCCCACATTCGCCGCGGCGTCAACCGCGAACCCGAACCATGACCCTCCGCCTGCGCAACACCCTCACCCGACGCGTCGAGCCCGTCGTGCCCCTCCGGAGCGACGGCACGATCCGCATGTACAGCTGCGGCCCCACCGTCTACCGCTACGCGCACGTCGGGAACCTGCGCACGTTCCTGCTGGCCGACCTGGTCCGCCGCGTGCTCCTGTACCAGGGCCTGCGTGTGGTCCATGTCCAGAACATCACGGACGTCGGCCACATGCGCGACGAGCGCTTCGATCGCGGCGAGGATCGCATGCTGGTCGCCGCGAGGCTCGAGGACAAGTCGCCCGCCGAGATCGCGTCGGCATACGAGGCCGCGTTCCACGCGGACGCCGCGCTGGTCAACCTCCTCCCCGCCCACGTCTACCCACGGGCCACCGAGCACATCCCCGAGATGATCGGTATGACCGAGCGCCTGCAGGACGCCGGCTTTGCGTACGCAACCCCCGACGGCACCGTGTACTACGACGTGGCCCGCTTCCCCGGCTACGGCAAGCTCTCGGGCAACACCCTCGACGCGCTGCGCGCCGGACACCGCGTGGAGGTCGAGGCGGACAAGCGCGACCCCGCGGACTTCGCGCTCTGGAAGCACGCCGGCGAGGGGCGCCTGGTGAAGTGGCCAACCGCGCGCTGGGGCGAGGGCTACCCCGGCTGGCACATCGAGTGCTCGGCGATGGCCATGCGCTACCTGGGGGAGCGCTTCGAGCTTCACACCGGCGGCGTCGACAACGTCTTCCCGCACCACGAGGACGAGATCGCGCAGTCGGAGGCGCTCACGGGCCAGGTGCCGGCTGCATCCTACGTCCACGGCGAGCACCTGCTGATGAGCGGCCGGAAGATGGCCAAGTCGGCGGGCAACTTCCAGCGCATCACGGACCTCGCCGACGAGGGCGTCGATCCCCTCGCCTTCCGGTACCTCTGCCTGACCGCGCAGTACGGCCACAAGCTCGACTTCTCGCCGGATTCCCTGCGGGCGGCTGCGGCGGCCCTCGATTCGCTCCGATCCCGCCTGCATGTGCTCGGTCCTGCCCCGGCGAACGGACCGTGGGCCATGCCGCCCGCGCTGACGGCGGGATCCGCCGGTCCGCGACCGGTCGGCGTCGCGGACGGCGTGCGCGGCCACCAGGCGGTGAGTGACCCACTCCTCGACGCGTACCCGGTCCTGGACCGTGCCCACGTACCGGGGGCGCCGCTCTCCGAGGCGGGGCGGACACTCCACCGGCGGTTCGCAACCGCGCTCGACGATGACCTGGACATGCCCAGCGCGCTCGCAACCGTCCGCGAGGTGCTCCGCGCTCCTCTCGACCCGGACGAGCTCCGCTGGCTCGTGCTGGACGCGGACGCGGTGCTCGGCCTGGACCTGCATCGCTCCTGGGAGGCCGTGGGCGGCGGATCCACGATCGGTCGCGTGGAGGTGGGCGGCCGGGTGGTGCCTGGCGCCGGCTCGTCCCAGACACTCCCGCGAGGTGCGGCCGAGCTGCTGACGGCGCGGGTCGCGGCCCGCAGGATGCGCGACTACGCGCTCGCCGATCGCCTGCGCGACGACCTGTCCAAGCTCGGCGTGGAGGTCATGGATCGGCCAGGCGGCGTGACGGAGTGGACGGTGCGCGAGTAGAACTATCACTGGACATGCGATCCATCAATATGTACATTCGTCCATGAGTCATGGACAACATCGCACTCGAACGATCTCCACTTGGCTCGCGGGCTGCCACCCGCGTCCTTCAACTCCTGGCCCTGAACCCGAGCCGGCCCTTCTTCCTGCGGGAGCTGGCGCGCCTCACCGGCGAGCGCGTCAACGGCGTCTCACAAGCGCTGCGGCGGCTCCTGGCTGATGGTCTCGTGCGCACGGAGGCGCTTGGCGGACGCCGCGCCTACCTCATCGACGCGGCCAACCCGTACTTTCCGGAATTGCAGCGGATCGCCCTCAAGTCACTCGACCTGCCCGGCGTCCTGGACGCCGCAGGCGTCACCGCGCTGCGCATCTACGTGTATGGCTCGTTCGCCAAAGGCACGGCCGATGCGGCGAGCGACATCGACCTCCTCGTCGTCGGCGCCGAAACCACCCCGGGAGCCGCGGAGGAGGCCCTCGCGGCGGTGGGCCACCGGCTCAACCGCGCAATCTCGGTGCGCGTCGTGCCTGACGCGGAGTATCAGAGACAGCTCGCAGACCCCGCGACATTCATCAGCGCCGTGGCAGGCGGGCCGCTCATCGAACTGCAGGTGCGCCCGTGACCATCGGCCTCGCCGGCGTCCTGGTTCACCTCGGCGCGGACGAGCGCCTCGCGTTCGAGCCAGCGCGGCCAAACAGGGCCGAGGCCGTCGCGCGGAACCGCGACATGGCGATCTATGCGAGGCGCGCGGCGGCGCTTCTCGCCGCGGGCTTCGCCGAGGAAGCATTTGCTCGCTACGAGGACGCGCAGGTCGCCGGCTCCAGGGCCCTGCAGGCACTGATCGGCGTCCGAGTCGCCCGCGACCGGCGCGGCACGGCCCACCTCGCGCACAAGCACTTCCTGGTCGCAGCCCTCCTCGCGTACGGCCGCCCATCTCCTGCGGTCGAGCAGCTGGTTCGGGTCACACGTCTGCGCAACCTGCTGACATACGATTTCTCCTCGGCCGGCAGCCTGTTCGACGCCGAAGCAGCGGCGGATGCAGGACAGACGACCGACATCGTGTGCCGGGAGGTGACCGCGATCGTGGAGCAGGTCACGCGCCAGGGCACGCGGGGGACCACGCGGTGACACCCCGGTCCGCCGACAGCCTCGTTCTCGCCGACACGCTCGCCACCGCTGAGGTCAACCCGGCGGACCGGCCTCAGTTTGCGGGCACCACCACCAATGTGCCCCATGTGCCTGCCGCGGTCCCCAGGCCCGCCATTCCCGGCACGAGCGGGTAGCTGCCCGGCGCGGGGGCCATGAACCGGAGCGCCGTCGTCTGGCCGGGTCGAGCCGGCAGCTCGACGTTCGGTATCCCCTGGGCCGTCAGGTCCTGGAAGACCGAGCCGTCGTTGGTGAAGCGCAGGTAGACGAACTGCCCGGAGCGGACGTGGATCTCGCCCGGCTGGCCGCCCGGGCCGCGGGCGACGATGCTCACCTGCTGCGCCGACGCGTCCAGCCACTGGTTGCCGGCGAGCACCGTGCCGGCGAGCACAAGCCCGGCCACCGCGATCGCCACCAGGTACCCCGCGTCGCGGACCCGGGCCACCAGCGGCTGCGGCCCCAGGCGTGCGTGGCCGGGGCGGGCGTCGAACCCGCGCAGCCGGAGCGAGTTGGTGACCACGCTCACGGAGCTCAGGGCCATCGCCCCGGCGGCAAGCGCCGGGCTCAGGGTCGTGCCCGTGAAGGGGTAGAGCAGCCCCATCGCGATCGGGATCAGCAGCACGTTGTAGCCGAACGCCCAGGCCAGGTTCTGCCGGATCACCGCGATCGTCCGTCGCGACAGGGCGATGGCGGACGCGATCCCGCGCGGGTCGCCGCCCACCAGCGTGACGTCGGACGCCTCGATCGCGACGTCCGCGCCCGTCCCGATGGCCATCCCGAGGTCCGCCCGGGCAAGCGCCGGTGCGTCGTTGATGCCGTCGCCGACCATCGCCACGCGCCGCCCGCGCGACTGCAGCTCGGCGACCCTGGCGGCCTTGTCCCCCGGCAGGATCTCGGCCATCACGCGCTCGGGAGGGATCCCGACCTGGCCGGCGACCGCCTCGGCGGTGGCCCGCCGGTCGCCGGTCACCATCCACACCTCGAGCCCCTCGCCCTGCAGCGCACGCACCGCGGCGGCCGCGTCCACCTTCACCGGGTCCGAGATCGCCAGGAGCCCGGCCAGCCGCAGGGTGCCGTCCGCGTCGCCGGCCGCCACGTACACGGGCGTGCAGCCGCTCGCCGCCTCCCCGGTGGCCACCGCCTCGAGCGCCGCGACATCCACGCCCCGGTCGGCCATGAGTCGTGCGTTGCCCGCCAGCACGCGGCGGCCCTCCACCGCCGCCTGCACGCCGTGGCCGGCGACCGCCTCGAACGTCTCGACGCCGCGGCGGCCGACTCCCTCCCCGTCGGCGGCGGCCACGATGGCGGCGGCGAGGGGATGCTCGGAGCGGCGCTCCACCGATCCGGCCAGGTCGAGCAGGTCGCGCAGCGTGGTGCCGGGCGCCGGGACCATCGACGTGACCGCGGGCTTCCCGAGCGTGAGCGTGCCCGTCTTGTCGAGCACGATCGTGTCCACCCGGTGCGCCTGCTCGAGCGCCTCGCCACCACGGAACAGCACGCCCGCCTCGGCGCCCTTGCCGGCGCCGACCATGATCGCCGTGGGGGTCGCGAGCCCCATCGCGCAGGGGCAGGCGATGACGACGACGGCGATGAACGCCGTCAGCGCGAGCGTAAGCCGGGGCTCGGGCCCGAAGAGCATCCAGAGCACGAAGGTGAGCGCCCCGGTGGCGAGCACGAACGGCACGAAGTACGCGCTGATCTGGTCCGCCAGCCGCTGGATCGGGGCCTTCGAGCCCTGTGCCGTCTGCACCATCCGGACGATCTGGGCCAGCGCCGTGTCGCGGCCGACGCGGGTCGCCCGGAACACGAAGGAGCCGGTCGTGTTCAGGGTGGCTCCGATCACCTCGTCGCCTGGACGTTTCCCGACCGGGATCGCCTCACCGGTCAGCATCGACTCGTCGACCGCGGACGCACCGTCCACCACCAGTCCGTCGACCGGGATCTTCTCGCCCGGCCGGACGCGCAGCAGGTCGCCCGCCTGGACCTGCTCCAGGGGGACGTCGACCTCCAGGTCGCCGCGAACCACGCGCGCGGACTTCGCCTGGAGCCCGATCAGCGCCTTCACCGCGCCCACGGTCTGTCCCTTGGCCCGTGCCTCGAGCCAGCGCCCCAGGAGGATCAGCCCCACGATGATGGTGGAGCTGTCGAAGTAGGTGTCGGGGCGGATCCCGGCCCGCAGCACCACATCGGGGTACATGGTGACGAAGACGCTGTAGCCCCAGGCCGCGCTCGTGCCGACCGCGACCAGGGTGTCCATGGTCGCGCTGGCGTGCCGGAGTGCGCGCCATGCGGCGCGGTAGAACCGTGCGCCGGCCCAGAACTGGATGAACGTCGCGGGCCACAACACCAGCTTGTTGAGGTCCTCCATGGCCCAGGGCAGGCCCGGCCAGAACATCAGCAGCATGATCCCGGCCGCGACGGCCAGGCTCGACAGCGACTGGATCCCGAGCTCCCGCCGCTCCCGTGCCCGCTCGAGGTCCTCCGCCGTGGGCTCGTCGACCAGCGCCGCTCCCGTCGCCGGCCCGGCCGACCCTTCGGCGGCTCCTCCACGCACTTCGTACCCGGCCGCCTCGATCGCCCCGACCAGCTCCGCCCGTCCCGTCACGGTGGGCAGGAACCGGATGGTCGCGCGCTCGGTGGCAAGGTTGACGCTGGCCTCCTGGACTCCTTCGGTCTTCTTCAGGAAACGCTCGATCCGGTTCACGCAGGAGGCGCACGTCATCCCCTCGATCGGGAGGGTGACTTCGATCGGCTCGCCGGCCCGGTCTCCCGGGGCGATTCGCGTGGCGGATGGCTGAACGGACAACGGGCGCTCCCTCGCCGGTGCACGAGGTCGGGTCGGGCCGACTTCGTTCCACGGGCTTGATACTCCCCTAGAGTATAGCCATGCGCGCGACATCCCGAAGAGCCCCTGGTCCGGGGGCGCGGGCCGGGTGGCCCTGCCGGATCGGGCAGGTCACGTCCTTCAGCGCACGACGCCGTCCGGCACCAGCGGCAAGTCCCGGATGCGCCGGCCCGTGGCCGCGAAGATCGCGTTCGCGATCGCGGGCGCGATGGCGATGATGGGCACCTCGCCGCCGCCCGCGGACGGGATGTCGGGGCGATCCACCAGCACCACCTCGATGGGGGGCACGTCGGCGATCCGCGGAACCCGGTACCGCGAGAGCTTCGCGTTGAGGATGCGTCCGTCCTCGAAGTGGACCGCCTCGAACAGCGCGCCGCCGAGGCCCATCACCGTCGCGCCCTCGACCTGCTTCGCCAGGCCGCGCGGATCCACGACCCGGCCGCACTCGTAGGCGCTCACGATGCGGAGCACCTCGAGCCGGCCGTCATCGTGCACGCGGACGTCCGCCACCGTCGCGATGCGGGCCCACTTCTCACGCCCGCACGCCACGCCCAGCCCACGACCGGGCTCGATCGGCCGGCCCCAGCCCGCGTGCTCGGCGGCCGCACGAAGGACGGCCGCGAGGCGGTCGTCACGGAGCTGCCGGAGGCGGAACTCGAGGGGGTCGGCGCCCACGCGGTGCGCGAGCTCGTCCATGTGCGATTCCCGGGCGAAGTTGTTGGCGGTGGCCGCCAGGGCCCGGTACGAGCCGACGCGCAGCGGCGAGGCCGCGGGCTGGTACGCGATCCGCCGGTCCGCGACCTCGTAGGGCGTATCGAGCGCGTTGGGGCCGGAGTCGATGTTCGTGAAGTCCCAGGCCGCCAGCCCCCCGTCAACACCTGCGCCGCTGCGAACGTCGATGACCGCGAACGGTCGGAAGTAGGCCCAGGTCGTCTCCTCCTCCCGGCTCCACCGCACCTTCACCGGCCGCCCGGCCGCCCGCGCAAGCCGTGCCGCCTCGACCGCGGCCTCGCCGGTGTGCTTGCCGCCCCAGCCCCCGCCCGTGCCGGGCACGATGACGCGGATCCGCTCCTGGGGCATCCCAGCTCCGCGGCGAGCTGCGCGCGCACGCCGAAGGGCCGCTGGGTGCCCGTCCAGACGGTCAGCCGGTCGCCGTCCCACTCCGCGATCGCCGCCCGGGTCTCAAGCGGCACGTGCGCGATATAGGCGGCCGTGTACGTGGCGTCGAGCCGGACGGCGGATGTCGCCAGCGCCGACTCCACGTCCCCGGACTCCTCGAGCACCGGGCCCTCCCAGCCCTGGCCCGGCACCGGGTGCGACCGGAGGTACTCCACGATGCCCGGCTCCGAGGGCTGGGTCGCGTGGTCCCACTGGGCGCGGATCGCCGCCACGGCGCGCGCCGCGGCCGGCAGCGAGGGTGCGGCCACGCCCACGAACACACCGTCACGCACGACGGTGACGCCGGGCATCGCCTGCGCCGCCGACAGGTCGAGCGAGTGGAGGGTCGAGCCGAAGGCGGGCGGCCGGAGCACCTTCCCGTGGAGCATGCCCGGGCGCTCCATGTCCGCCAGGTAGCGACGCTCACCCGTCACGGCCTCGCGCGCCGCGCGCTTCGGACCACCCGCTCCGGCCGCCCGGCCCCCGGGTCCCTCGGCCGTGGCCGTGGCCGCCTGGCCTGCTGCCGGGCCGGCCGCCGCATCCATGGTCGCCGCCACCACCCGCCGCACGCCGTGCAGCAGCTCGGCGAAGCCGATCGACGGCTCCCCCGCGCGAGTCCGCACGCGGCAGCCCGAGACGACGAGATCGCCGGCGTCCATGCGCAGCTCCCGGGACGCCATCTCCGCCAGCGCCTGGCGGGCCCGCGCCGCGGCCGCCCGCAGGTAGTCGCCGGCGTCCGGGATCGACCGGCTCCCGAACGTGCCGACGTCGTACGGGCACACGTCCGTGTCGCCCACGACGAGCCGGACCGCGTCGAGTGGCATCCCCAGCTCCTCGGCGACGATGATCGTCAGCGCGGTCCGGTTGTCCTGGCCGAAGTCCACCTTGCCGGTGAACGCCGTGGCGACCTCGTTCGCGCCCACGTGGATCCACGCGCCGCCGTTCGCGTGCCAGGGGCCCGGCTCGTCGGGACGATTGCGCGCGGCCTCCCCGGCCGGCAGCACGACGACGAGCCCCTCCCCCAGCGCCCCAAAGTAGTCGCGCTCAGCGGGATCCTGCATGTCCCAGGGAACGGGCGGCCGGGGCATCCACCCCGTCTCTGGCGGGGTGGGGCGCAGCTCTCCGGCGACCTGGAACCCGCCGTCCGCGCCGCGCGCGAGCTCGGCCGCCCGCGCCACCGCGCGCCGGATGCCGGGGTAGCCGCCGCACCGGCAGACGTTCCCGTTCATCGCCTCCCGGATCGCGGCCTCGTCCGGGTGCGGGTCCCTGGCCAGCAGGGCCGCGGCACTCACCACCATGCCCGACGTGCAGAACCCGCACTGCAGCGCATCCTCCTCCAGGAAGGCCGCCGCCACGGGGTGCAGCCTGCCGTCCGGCGACAGCCCCTCGACCGTGGTGACGGAGCGGCCGGCCACGTCGCGGACGGCAGCGGTGCACGAGCGGACCGGATCGCCGTCCACCAGCACGGTGCACGCCCCGCATTCGCCCTCTCCGCAACCGGGCTTCGCGCCGGTCAGCCCGAGGACATCGCGAAGCACCGACAGAAGGCTGCGGTCCGGCGCCAGCGGGAACACGTGTTCGTGTCCGTTGACGATC
>JAJYDP010000081.1 GCA_021777365.1 Chloroflexota bacterium
ATGCGGCCCGGGTACGCGGGCATCGACAACCTGCTCTACACGGACCCGAAGACGGGGATGCTCTTCGGCGATGCGAAGGACGTCCTGACGCACCTCATCTCGGCGGTCAAGGCGCAGTAGCTCCGCAATACCCGGACCTCCGCCTCAGTGGGCGGCGGCCACGACGCGCCGGTGTTCACTGGCGACCTCCTGCCCCGCAGTCACCAACTCTGCGAGATCGCTGTCCGCCTTCGCCCTCGGGCCGGCTTTCCCGGACTCCGATTACTCCGCGGACTCCGCCCCAGCTCGAAGCCATCGGCTTGACGACGCGCCTGCCCGCTGCCACTGGCAGGGGGGCGGCTCCGCGATGGTTCCCACGAACCTGGTGGTCTGGGCCGGGCAGCATCGTCGAGCTTCCCGCCTGCAGCCTCCGCCACGGGTACGGGATCTGCTCGAGTTCTCGCAGCTGCTGCGGCGGTTGCTCACGGGGAACCCGAGCTGCTCCTGGTGCAAGGCGACGCGCTCTTCTTCGGTCCACTTGGGTCGGCCGGCGCTTTCACGAGCAGGCGGAACCACCCTTGGCCGGGGCATGAAGATGCTCGCGCTGGACAGAGCGCTTTCGGTCCCGCTCGCCGCGAGGAAGGTACGGGGTCAGGCGGGATTGTCGTCCGTCGCTGCCGGCCATTCGGGCCGTTGAGACGGGACCGCCGAGGAACTCGATCGAGTCTCGGTCGATCCTGTGTCAAGTGGATGACGCCCGGCGGCCCGGCACGGGGCTACTGATCGCCGCTCAGATGCTCCGCGCCTTGCCCTCTCCGTGGACGTTCGCCCGCCCCGTCCGTGATGGCCAGCGCTTCGAGGAGGTCGTGCACGGGCTTCAACCGTTCGAGCGGATGGCGCATCGGATGATCGAGGTTCAGGCGGTACCTGTTGCGCCGACCTTCGCGCTCCTTCGCGACATAACCGGACTGGGTCAAGTCGGTGAGGATTCGATGGGCCGCACGCTCGGTGATGCCCACGCGGTCCGCCAGGTCGCGGACGCGGAGCGTGGGATCCATTCGCAGACAAACCAGCACGTGCGCATGGTTCGTCAGGAATGTCCAGGAGCCGCTTGTCCTCGCCGTGCTGTCGTCCATCTGGCCTCCCTAGAATCCGAAGACTCGCGAGCAGTATACAGATTCCATTGACATGATACAAGAGTCATGTTATCCTGTGCATGCACCGAGGGGGTGTACCCCATCAGGCGTCCGGCGACATCTCGGTCCAATCGACCCGCCGGCACCGGCTGTTCGCGGTCGGGAGAGACCTTCGGGTAGAGCCGCCAGGAACGGAGGTTCTCCCGTGGGCATCGGACAGAGGCCCGGTGAGCAGGTAGGGCCGGCATACCGGCGCCGGATCGTCGTCGGTGTCGACGGCTCGCCGATGTCGCTCGCCGGTGTCGAGTTCGTAGCCGGACTCGACCTTGGACCGAACGACGTGGTCGTGATCGCATCGATCGCCGAGCCCCGGGAGGATCGCAGCGAGACCGAGGCCGCGTTCGAGCACGCGAGCCGGATCTGCGAGCGCGCCGCCGAACGCCTGACCGAACTCCCGTGTGAGGTCCTGACGGAGGTTCGGATCGGGCGGCCCGTCGACGAGCTGCGACGCATCGCACTCGAACGGCCAACAGAGCTGCTGGTCCTCGGCCCGCGCGGTCGCGGACCGGTCACCTCACTCGTGCTCGGCAGCGTGAGCCAGTCGCTGCTGGGTGAGATGCCGACGTCGATGATCCTGGCTCGACCACCGGTTCGCCGCCTGACGCGCGTGCTCCTCGCCGTCGACGGCTCGCCGAGCAGCCTCGCGGCGGCGGCGGCGCTGGCCTCCCTCCCGCTCTCCCTGGAGGCGAGGGTGTCCGTGTGTGTGTCCGCTACGGCGTGGACTGAGCCGTATGACCTCCTGCCGCGCGACGACATCGGCGGAGAACGGGAAATCGCCGGATCGATTGCGCGCCGCGCGATCGATGTCCTCGGGCCGTGGGCCCCCACGGCAACGACACTGATCCGGCACGGCGATCCAAAGCGCGAGATTCCGCTGGCCGCAGGCGACCTCGGCGCCGACCTGATCGTCGTGGGTTCGCGGGGCGTCGGCCGCGCCCGTGGGTTTCTGCTTGGAAGCGTCTCGCGTGAGATCGCGGCTGCGGCCCCGTGCTCGGTCCTCGTCATCGCTTCTCCCCGGGTCCTGGAGGGACCCGACTCTGGATCAGCCAGTCTGAACGACGGCGGTGCGCGAGAGGAGGGATCGTGATGAAGCTCATCGTGGCACTCGACGGTTCGCCCCAGGCGTCCCTTGGGCCGCGTTGGGTGGCGAGTATGCCCCTCAGCGCCGCCGATCAGGTGCTCGTCACCTCGATCGTCGAGGCTCCGGTGCTGCTGGGCGCCTGGGGGTATGTCCGGACGCCGGCGATGGCCGAGTTCTACGCCGACGCCTGGGAGGAATCGAAGCTCGAAGCGCGTCGCGTCGTCGAAGCAGGGGCCGCGGTGTGCGCCGAGAGCGGCGGCGCGGTTCGGACGACCGTGCGCGAGGGCCACCCGGTCAGCGAGCTGACCGCGCTCGTCGAGGAGGTCGGGGCGGACTTGCTCGTGGTCGGACCGCATGGTCGCGGACGCCTCGAGTCGATCCTGCTGGGCAGCGTGTCGCAGTCGCTCCTCCATGCGATGCCGACATCCATCCTTGTCGCGCGGGAGCCGACCACCGCACCCCAGCGCGTCCTTCTGGCCTTCGACGGCTCGCCGCACAGCCTGGCTGCGGTGCGCTTCGTGGCCCGTTTCCCATTGCCGCCCGGCGTTCGGATCGACGTCCTCGCCGTCGTCGACGGCCTGCATTCGCAGTATGCCGAGCATGGTGCCGCGGACCTCAGAGACCTCGTCGCGCTCGACCGACGCGGGGCCGCCGAGGTGATCGCGCAGGCTGTCGAGGTCCTGGAGGCGGCTGGGAAGACCGCCAGGTCCGCGATCCGGCACGGCGACCCGAAGCGGGAGATCCTGGCCGCTGCCCACGAGCGCGAGAGCGACCTGATCGTGATGGGCGCGCGGGGCGTCGGCGGCTTCCGGGCCATGATCCTCGGGAGTGTGTCGCGAGCGGTCAGCAAAGCCGCCCTGTGCTCGACGCTGGTCGTGGACCACCGAGCCGATGCCAACGAGCAAGGGGGTTCCCGACGATGACCGGTATGCGCATCCTCTTCGCGACGGACGGTTCGACCGGGGCGGGGCAGGCGCTGCAGCTCCTGGCATCGAGCTTCGAGCCCGGCGGCGTGGAGATCGTGGAGGTGATCTCGGTCCTTCCTCGGGTCCCGGGCGGACCAGGCGCCAGTTCTGCCGACGCGCCACAGACACTCGTCGAGCAGGGCCACCAAGAAGCGGCCGAGCACCACGTCCACGGGGCCGCGGAACACCTGAAGGCCATCGGATTCGAGGCGGTCGAGACCGTCCGCGCGGGCCATCCCGCCGAGATCATCGTGACCCATGCGATCGCCCGCCAGTCCGACCTGATCGTGCTCGGCACCCGGGGTCTCAGCGGGCTGCGTCGGCGGGTCATCGGGAGTGTCTCGGGCAAGGTCGCGCGGTACGCCCCGAGCTCGGTCCTCGTCGCGCGATCGGCGGGTCCGATCCGCTCGGTCCTCCTCGGCTACGACGCGTCCCCCGACGCGGACGTGGCGCTGGAGCTCGTGGCTCGGCTCCCCCTCCTGGGAGGACCACGGGTGTCCGTCTGCTCGGCCTACGATGTTGTCCGGCCCTTCAGCTCCGGGCTGGCGCCGACCATGGTGGCCCAGGTCAACGCCGCGTATCGCGACAGCCTCCGCTGGGCGCGCGAGGCCGCCGAGGCGATGGCCGCGAGTGCCGAGGAGCGCATGCTCGAGCTGGGCGTCGCCGCGACCCACCGAACGGCTCACGGTCCCGCCCACGAGCAGCTCGCGATCGCCGCGAGCGAGCTGTCGGCCGATCTCCTCGTCGTGGGCTCGCGAGGACTCTCGGGGATCCAGCGCTTTTTCCTGGGCAGCACGAGCGCGGCCCTCGTGACGCAGCCGCCGACGAGCGTCCTCGTCGCACGCCCGCTGGGAGGTTGAGCGATGAACGAGACGATTGCCACGCCCTATCGGGTCCTGCTCGCCACCGACGACTCGGAGGCCGCCCGGCACGCCGAGGCGTGGGTGTCGCGGCTGCGCTGGTCCCGACCATGCGTCGTCGACGTGCTGTGCGTCGCTGGCCACGGCATCACCCGCTTTGGCTGGGGGATGCAGACCTACCGGACCGCCGTTCGCCAGGCGGTCGATCAGCTCCGTCAGAGCGAGGTGCTCGGCGCCCAGCGGATCGCCAACGAGGTCGGCGAGCGCCTCCAGGGACACGGTCTCACGATCCATGCCTGGGCGCGGCAGGGCGACGCTGCCGAGGAGCTCCTCAACGCGATCGATGTCGACCGACCGGACCTCGTCGTGGTCGGGCCGCGCGGCCGCTCGGGGCTCGCCCAGCTCCTCCTCGGCAGCGTCTCGCGGCAGGTGATCGCCGAGACGACGTCGCCGGTGCTCGTCGCGCGCAGGCCTGACAAGGAGGGCAGCCTGCCGAAGCACGTGCTCGTCCTCGTCGACGGTTCGCTGACGGCCGAGGCCGCGATCGACTGGGTTGTCGCGGCCGGCTGGGAGCGGGAGGCGAAGGTCACGCTGCTCGGCCTGTTCGGTGTCGCGCCAGGTGTCGAGACCGACGAGCCCGAGCTCGCGGCAGAGGTGACCGGGCTCCTTCGCGGTGACGTCATGGCCGCCCTCGATCGACTCGCCGAGCGCGTGGGCGGCCAGGCCGCCGAGGTGCTGACTGCGATCGAGATCGGGCATCCGTTGGAGGGCACCCTGCGGGCCGCAGAGCAGCTGGGCCCGGATCTCATCGTCACCGCTCGGCCAGCCCGCCGCCGTGGCCAGGACCCATTCGCCGAGAAGATCGCCCGGTACGCGCCAACCTCGGTGCTCATCGTCCCGCATCCGTAGCGCGGTTCCGAACAGAGGCTGACCCGTGGGCCCACTTGTGCTCTGGCAGTTGGTTGCGCTCTTCGCGCTGGCTGGCCTCTTCGTCGTCGCCGCTGGCACCCTGCTCGCGCGCTCGGGCGACGAGATCGCGAGGCGGACGGGTCTTGGCGGCCTGCTGGTGGGAATGCTTCTGCTCGCCGGGGCCACCTCGCTCCCCGAAGTCGCCACGGACGTCAGCGCGGCGCTCGCGAGCGCACCGGACCTGGCGGTCGGGGACCTGTTCGGGAGCAGCATGGCGAACATGGCGATCCTCGCGATCATCGACCTCGCCCACCGTGGCCGCGTGTGGCCCGGCGTCGGCATCGGCCATGCCCGGCTGGCGGCGATCGCGATCGGTCTCACTTCGTTCGCGGTCCTGGCGATCCTGGTGCCCTCGGGAGTCGCGATCGGCTGGGTCGGAGTCGACACGATCCTCATCGTCGTCGCCTACATCGCGGCGGTGTCGTGGATGCGGCGCTCCCGTGGAGAGGGTCGCCGGATCGCCGCAGCGACGGGGGAGATCATTGCCCCGACCGGCTGGGCGCGTCAGGCCGAGGCGAGGCACAGCCTCCGCTACGAGGTCGCGCGCTTCGTCGCTGGCGCGCTCGTCATCCTTGTCGCAGCACCGGTCCTTGCCGTGTCGGGCAAGGGGATCGCCGACGAGACCGGGCTGGGCCAGACGTTTGTCGGCGCGCTCTTGCTGGCGGTCACGACGTCGCTGCCCGAGCTCGTTGCCTCCCTGGCCGCCGTTCGGATCGGTGCCTACGATCTGGCTGTCGGTAACTTGTTCGGCAGCAACGCCTTCAACATGACGATCCTGTTCGCCGCCGACGTCGCCTACCATCCCGGACCCATCCTCGCCGCGATGGCCCCCGCGCAGGTCGTCGCCGGCGTCGGCGCGATCCTGTTGATGGCGATCGCCCTCGCGGCCGTCGTCCACGGCACCCGGACGCGGATCCGGCGGCTCGAGCCGGACGCCGTCCTGGTCCTCGCCGCGTACGTCCTGCTGATCGGCGCGATCTGGAGATCCCCGACATGACGGTCCGGACGGACGAGGGCGCCCTCGGAGTGGCCCGGCCGTGGGTGCAGGAGCCCGCGATGGTGGTGGCCGCTCTGGGCACGAACAGCGACACCGGTCTCGACCCCGACGAGGCGGCGAGCCGACTTGCCCGTATCGGCCCGAACGAGCTCGTCGAGCGCGGCCGAAAGCCGACCTGGCGTCTGTTCGTCGAGCAGTTCACGAACACGATGATCATCGTGCTCGTCATCGCGGCCACCGTCACCGCAGCCATCGGCGACCTCAAGGACACCGTCGTCATCCTCGCGATCGTCGCGCTCAACGGGGTCATCGGCTTCATCCAGGAGTACCGGGCCGAGCGGGCGATGGCCGCGCTCAAGGAGATGACGAGCCCAACGGCGCGCGTCGTCCGCGAGGGCCAGGTCGGCGTGATCGCGGCACGCGAGCTCGTGCCTGGCGACGTTGTGCGGCTTGAGACGGGTGACATCGTGGCGGCCGATCTCCGGCTCGTCGAAGCGATCGGGCTCCGCATCAACGAGGCGGCGCTGACCGGTGAATCGGAGCCGGCGTCCAAGACCGTGGACGCCCTGCCGGACGTCTCCGAGGCACTGCTCGCCGACCAGCGGAACATGGCCTTCAAGGGGACGGCGGTCACCTATGGCCGCGGCACGGGCATCGTCGCGACGACCGGGATGGCAACCGCACTCGGTCGGATCGCAGACCTGCTGCAGGAACACGCCGCCGGCCAGACACCGCTCCAGCGACGGCTCTCGACGCTCGGCAAGGGGCTGGCCGCGGCCGCGCTCGTCGTGTGCGTCATCGTGTTCGCGGTAGGCGTCGCGCGCGGCGAATCGGTCAACCTGATGTTCCTGACCGCCGTGAGCCTGGCCGTGGCGGCGATCCCGGAAGGGCTCCCGGCGGTCGTGACGGTTTCGCTCGCCCTCGGCGCGCACCGCATGGCCCAACGGCACGCCCTCGCCCGCAAGCTGCCGGCGGTCGAGACGCTCGGTTCGGTCAACGTCATCTGCTCTGACAAGACGGGCACCCTCACCCAGAACCGGATGCTCGTGGAGCGGGTCTGGACGCCTGCGGGGGAATACGGCGTCTCGGGCACGGGCTACGAACCGGCGGGCGCGATCGTGGGCGATGCCGATCCCGCCGCCGACCCCTACCTGCTCAGACTCGCGCGGGTCGCGGTCGCCTGCAACGACGCCGTCCTCCACGCCCCGTCGCAGCACGGTGATCCGTGGACGATCGCGGGCGACCCGACGGAAGGTGCGTTGCTCGCGTTCTCCGGGAAACTCGGCGTGTCTCGGCGCGACCTCGAGTCTGACCATCCGCGCCTGGCCGAGGTCGCGTTCGACGCTGATCGGCGACGGATGTCGACGCTCCACCGAGATAGCGACCGGATCTGGGTCGCCGTCAAGGGCGCCATCGAGGTGCTCGCTCCATTGGCCGATCCTGAGGCCGACGAGATCTGGGCTGTCGCCCTCGAGGTCGCCGAGCGGTACGCGGCCGATGGCTACCGCGTCCTGGCGATCGCCGAACGGACCCTCGAGGCGATCCCGAGCAGGGTCGAAGAGGCGGAGGACCGGCTGTCGCTACTCGGGCTCGTCGCGATGGCCGATCCGCCGCGCCCTGAATCCGCGGCCGCGGTGGCGGCGGCCCGTGGAGCGGGCATCACGCCGGTCATGATCACCGGCGACCATGCCCTGACTGCCCAGGCGATCGCCCGGCGCCTGGCCATCCTCGCCGACGGCGGGGAGGTCCTCACCGGAGCGAAGCTCGAGGAGATGGACGACGCGGCGTTCGCCCGCGTCGTCGACGAGGTCGCCGTCTACGCCCGGACGAATCCCGAGCAGAAACTGCGGATCGTCCAGGCCTGGAAGACGCGTGGGGCGGTCGTCGCGATGACCGGCGACGGCGTGAACGACGCGCCGGCCCTCAAGCTCGCCGACATCGGGGTCGCGATGGGGATCACCGGCACGGAGGTCAGCAAGGAAGCGGCCGACATGGTGCTCGCCGACGACAACTTCGCCACGATCGTCGCCGCCGTGGAGGAAGGCCGACGGATCTACGACAACATCCGCCGGTTCGTCCGCTACACCCTGACCAGCAACTCGGGCGAGATCTGGGTCATGTTCCTCGCCCCGTTCGCCGGCCTGCCGATTCCGCTCCTGCCGGTTCACATCCTGTGGATCAACCTCGTCACGGACGGGTTGCCTGGTCTGGCGTTGGGCGTCGAGCCGGCCGAGCGCGACACGATGCGCCGGCCGCCGCGGCCGATGAGCGAGTCGATCTTCGCTCGCGGCCTCTGGCAGCACGCGCTGTGGGTCGGGCTGCTCATGGGCGGTGTGGTGCTCGCCATCCAGGCGGCCGCGCTTGATCTCGGCTGGCACTGGCAGACGATGGTCTTCTCGACGCTCGCGTTTCTTCAGCTCGGGCACGCGCTCGCCGTGCGCTCGGAGCGGGAGAGCTTCTTCCGACTCGGCTGGCGGACGAACCGGCCGCTGGCCGTGGCGGTCGCGGCAACCGTCGCGATCCAGCTCGCGATCATCTATCTTCCGCCGCTCCAGCCGATCTTCGAGACCGAGGCACTGTCGCCCGTCGAGCTCGGCGTGATGCTCGCGGCTTCGACGGTTGCCTTCATCGGCGTGGAGATCGAGAAGTGGGTCGGGCGTCGCCGGACGGTGCGCGTCGCCTAGGTTCGCCGGTGTCGAGTGCCGGGTCGAGGTGCACCGAGCGCCAGCCTGACGCCGACGGATCGTGGAGCGATCCCGGGCGGGCTCAGACACTGATTGCCGCGCCGTCGTCCTCCGGCTAGGCCTCGCGAGCGACGGCCTCGTGGGAGTTGGGACTGCCAATCTCGCCTCGGCTCGCCGGCGCCAGGACCGCGGGCGGTCGAGCCGCGCCGACAGGGGGCGTTCCCCCGAACGTGACCGTCAAGGCATCGGCCGGAGTCGCCCCGGGCGGGCTGAGGCGGCGGAACAGATAGCGATAGACGTCGCGGGCCGCCGCCGTCACCGGCAGCGCGAGAATCGCTCCAAGCAGCCCGGCGACGGCCCCGCCGGCCACGATCGCGAAGATGACCACGGTCGGGTGCAGATGAACTGCCCTCCCCTGGATCCGCGGAACGAGGACGGCGTTCTCGACCTGCTGGACGACGACGTAGAGGGCGAGCACCGCGACCGTCGGGACGGCGCCCGCCGTCGCCCCGAGCATGACCGCCGGGATCGCCGCGATGATCGGTCCCAGGATCGGCAGGAGCTCGAGGACGCCGGCGATGACGGCGAGCAGAACCGCATATCGCCCGAAGATGGGGTCGACCCATGCGGACAGCAGGAGGAGGCCGCCAAAGGTGGCGCTTCCGACGGCAACGCAGAGGACGAGCTGCCCGGCGAGCCACCGACCGAACGCCCGATCGAGAATCAGGACGACGGCTCGTGCGTCGTCTCGCCACTCCAGGGGGACGCTCCGCTCGAAGGCCTCGCTCAGCGAGGGCCTGTCCTTCAGGAGGTAGAAGACCCAAACCGGGATGATCAGGTACGCGAACATCGCGACGGCGAGCGAGCGGCCGGACGTGAAGACCGGCCCGATGAGCGCACCGATGTCGACCGCCGCGCCGCGCTGGGCGAACTCGGCAAACTGGCGGTCGATGAGCTCCCGGACCTCGCGCGGGAGGTCGAGCCCGCGGTATGTTTCCGCGAGCCGCGCGAGCTCCGCTTGGAGCTGTGCGACGAGGCCGGGCAGATCCTCGAGGAGCGAACGCGTTTGGCCGACGATCACGGTGCTGACGAGGTTGATCGCGACGACGACGACCGAGACGACCGCAGCGTAGATCAGCAGGATAGAGAGCCAGCGCGGTACCCGGGCGCGGCTCAGCAACTCCACCGGGGTGTCCAGCACGAACGCGAGGAGCACGCCCACGAGGAACGGCGCCAGGGCCTCCCGGGCCTCGTACAGGACGACGCCGACGCACACCGCCGCGGCGATGAGCAGCGCCACTCGAGGCGTGGGCGCCCCGAGCCGTGGTGGCCTCCCGGGTGGCGGAGCGGGTGCGATCATCGCTGCCGCAGACTACCAGACGTGATGGTCGGACCAGGACCTCGTCGGCTGCGGAAGGCGCCCAGACGAGGCGCGGTCCAGGCGAGATAGGCGATCAGGACGAGTTTCGCGCTCAGGAGCACCAGGATCGCCAGCAGCGGGTGGATCGTGATCGGTCGTCCACTCTGAGTTCACAAGCTGTGTCCGCTGCGCTGGTGTTCGGCTGTTGCCATGCGGTACGGGACGTGACCGGGCGAGGACTTCTGCTCACACCTCCGGGCGGGCCATGGGCGTGCCGGCTCGTCGGTTCGGCCGTGCCCGGCCCGGCGCAGTCGCTATCCTTCGACCGTGGACCACCGTCACCGTGTCGAGCTGCAGCAGGAGGTACACGTCGGGCGCACGGCTGTCTGGCGGCTGATCGCGACCAAGGAGGGGCTCGCGAGCTGGCTGGACGGCGCCACCTTCGAGCCGCGAGTCGGGGCGCCGCTGCGCCTCCAGCTTCGTGACGCGACGGCGGTCGGCACCATCCTGGCCGTCGACCCGCCCCAGCATGTCTCCTTCACGTTCGACTGGGAGGGCGACCCGATCGGCTCCCAGACGGTGGTGGCGCTCGACGCGATCGACCACGGCGAGGGAACGCACGTGACCCTCCGCCACGTGGGCCTGCCCGGTGGCCGGCAGCGGGATCTCCACGAGGCGCTGTGGCGGTACTGGTTCGCGCGGCTGGTGCAGGTCGCGTCCGCGGCCGGGCGGTCCGCGGCGGAGGTGGGCGCTCCGTAGCCGGGGCCCGTCGCCGTAGGCGGTTGCCCCGTGGCCGGGTGCTCCGTCTCCGGTCCATGGCCCCAGGGGCAGCCGCGAAGTGGCAACCCGTGGCGCCGTGCCCGTGCGGCATAGCCGGTTGGCAAATCGGTGCCCGGGTGTTCCAGCTGTGGGGCGTCTGCGTGGGCATCGGCCTTGCTCCGGGCCCTGATACCCGGTCCGTGACGGCCGATGACATCGCGTCGAGTTGGCATCGGAGGTGGCGGCCGAGGCGCGGATATCCGGCGTCAGCGCAGGAGCCGAAGGCAGCGGGTGGCGGAGCGCTCGACAAGCTCAACGAGGCGTCCGGTCGAGCGCTTGCCGAAGGCTGCCACGGCGGGATCGGCGGCGGCCGCCGTGAAGGCAGGCGGCGCGGCATCACACAGCTCGGTGGCGCGCGCCGTAAGCCAGCCGGCGTCGACGCCCAGGGCGTGCGCGGCGACTGGCCACGGGTTCCGGTGGTGAAGCAGGGCATACCCGTCATCGACCTTCATGGCGAGCCGAAGGTCGTGCGGATTGCCGTAGGGCAGCGCCGACGTGACGTCGTAGAACGGCGCGAGGCGTACCGCCGCCCCGGCAAGGAGCAGCGAGTAATTCTTGGCGTGCGCGTCCGTTCCGCCAACGATCCAGTTCCAGATGAGGGCGTCCGCGAACCGCGCCACGCTCCGCTCCGCGATATCTGCCGGCATCACCGCGCGCAGCAGGCTCGCGATCTGGCGGGGCCCGGGACCGCCGTCGGGCTGGTACTTGCGGTCGGGATGCACGCCGAGGGCCTGGCACAGGTCCTCCTGGTGGATGCGGACGAGCCTGTCGCCGATCTTCTGGCGGTCGTAGCGAGTGACGACGATGACGGACTCGGCCCCGAACGCCTGGACCCGGCTCTCGACGGTGACGAGGCCGGCGATGCGAGCGGCCGCGAGGCACAGGTGTTCGTTGATCTCCTGGTCGGCGTAATCCTCGATCGCCGGCTTGAGGATGTGCGTCGTCGGGGTGCGGCCGGCCGGAACGCCCCAGCGGTACCCGTCGAACAGGAGGGCCGTCTTGCGCTGGCGCCCGGCCAGGCTGAACCGTCCGACGAAGCCCGGACGCTGGTCGCCCTCGCCAAGCCAGGCCGTCCCTTCCGTGCGGAGCCTGCGCAGCCGGGCCTCCAGATCATCGTCGTCGAGCCACTCGACGCTGCCCGGATCGGCGAGCATGGAAGCGAGCCGGTCCGGACGAACGAACTGGACGCCGCCGGCGCAGTCCTCGCCGATTGGCGTCGAGAGGAGCGCGAACGGCGAGGTCGTCGAGAGGTGGAATTCGCGTGCCCACCGCTGT
>JAJYDP010000082.1 GCA_021777365.1 Chloroflexota bacterium
TCACCTGGCTGCCCCCCTATCGCCGGAACGTCAACACGGTCTTCCAGAACTACGCGCTCTTCCCCCACCTCTCGATCTACGAGAACGTCGCCTTCGGGCTGCGGCGGCGCCGGGTCCCGGACCGGGAGATCCGCAACCGCGTGACCGAGATGCTCCAGCTGGTCGAGCTCCCGGGGTACGAGAAGCGCCGCCCGAGCCAGCTCTCCGGCGGCCAGGCGCAGCGCGTCGCGCTGGCCCGGGCGCTCATCAACCGCCCCGCCGTGCTGCTCCTCGACGAGCCTCTGGGCGCCCTGGACCTGAAGCTGCGCAAGCAGATGCAGGTGGAGCTCAAGCGCATCCAGCAGGAGGTGGGGATCACCTTCATCTACGTGACCCACGACCAGGAAGAGGCGATGACGATGTCCGACCGCATCGCCGTGATGAGCGCCGGCCACTACGAGCAGCTGGGCACCCCCGAGGAGCTGTACGAGCGGCCCACCACCCGGTTCGTCGCCGGGTTCCTCGGGGTGAGCAACATGCTCAGGGCGACGCGGCTCGGGGAGGATGGCGCGTACGCGCTGGTCGAGGTGGTCGGCGGGAGCCGCGTCCGGGTGCCACGCGACCGGTTCGACGGGCGGGTCGAGGTGGAGGTCGGGGTGCGCCCCGAGAAGATCCGGATGCTGGCGTCCGACGCCGAGGTCCCTGCACAGCTGAACCGGCTCCCGGGCCGGGTCGCGCACGCGAGCTACATGGGCGTCAGCACCCAGTACATCGTCCAGGTGGCCGACCAGGCCGACCTGACCGTCTACGAGCAGAACGTGGAGCGGACCGTGGAGGGGTCGATCCACCGGCAGGGCGAGGCGGTGACGCTCGCCTGGATGCCGGAGCACACGTTCGTCATCCGCGACGCCGGTGCCGCGACCGGCGCCGAACCGGACTAGCGGGGCTATCGCCAGCACCATCGAGGAGGAGGAGTACGCGATGGGACTCATGGGCGACGACGAGACCGGGGACGTCTGGCAGGCGCCGATCTCGCGGCGCAACCTGCTGAAGCGCGGTGGCGCCGTTGCCGGCCTGGCCGGCGTGGGCGCCTTCCTGGCCGCCTGTTCCGGCAGCAGCGCGACCCCGGCACCGTCGCAGGCGGCTGCCGCGACCGCCGCGGCGAGCGCCGCCGGGGTGGCCTCCGTGGCGCCGTCCGCGGCCCCCACCCAGGAGGTCCCCAGCGAGGGGCCGATGGGCAACATCCTCAACTTCGCCAACTGGCCCGCGTACATCGACGTCGCCACCAGCGGCCCGGACAACGGCAAGTCGCCCACCCTCCTGGAGTTCACCAAGGCCACCGGGGTCAAGGTCAACTACCAGGAGAAGATCGACGACAACAACACCTTCGTCGCCACCATCCGCGACCAGATGAAGGCGGGGCTGGACACCGGGTGGGACCTGATGGTGCTCACCGACTGGATGGCAGCCCGGCTCATCAGCCTGGGCTGGATCTCGCGGATCAACCAGGCCAACGTCCCCAACTGCCAGGCGAACCTGGTCGATTCGATGCGCAACCTGCCGTGGGACCCCGGGAACGATTACCACTACCCCTGGCAGATGGGCATGACCGGGGTCGGCTACAGCAAGAAGTCGGTGGCGGCCGCCGGGATGCAGCCCCTGACCAAGATCGCCGATCTCTGGAACGGCAAGCTGGCCGGCCACGTCACGTTCCTGACCGAGATGCGCGACACGTTCGGCCTGGGCGCCCTCAAGCTGGGGATCGATCCGGTCACGATCACGCTCGACCAGGTGAACCAGATCGTGAACGACATGCAGCCGCTGGTCTCCCAGGGGCTGCGCTTCACGGGCAACTCCTACCTGCAGGACTTCGCCAATGGCAAGGTGTGGGCCGCCATGGTGTGGTCCGGCGACCTCGCCTCGTCCGGCAGCGCGGACGACGTCTTCATCTTCCCCGACGAAGGCGTCATGGTCTGGTCCGACAACATGCTGATCCCCAGGGGGGCGCAGCACCAGCGGGCCGCCGAGGCGATGATGAACTGGGTCTACCAGCCGAACATCGCCGCGCAGATCGAGGACTTCGTCTACTACGTCTGCCCGGTGAAGGGCGCGGACGCGGAGATCAAGAAGCTCGATCCGCCGGCGGCGAGCAATCCCCTGATCTTCCCGACCCCGGCGATCGTGGCCAAGCAGCACGCGTTCAAGACCCTGTCGCAGGACGAGGACACGGCGTTCAACAACGCGTTCAACACCCTGATGGGCTCCTGAGCGACCTCTCCGCTGCCGGGCCGCCGTCGAGGGGCGGCGGCCCGGTGACGCGCATCCGGGAGGGAACCGCCCCGTGAACCGAACCCGCCACTCCATGCGGCGCATGCTGGCGCCGTACGTGCTGCTCGCGCCGGGCCTGCTCTGGCTGATCGTCTTCTTCGTGCTGCCGACCATCCAGATGTTCCTGTACTCGGTTTCGACGGGCAGCGTCGACTTCGGCTACCGGCTCACCTGGTCCTTCGACGCGTTCACGATCATCCCGAAGCAGTTCTCGCGCCAGTTCGCCAACTCGCTGATCTACGGCACGCTCGCGACCATCATCACGTTCCTGATCTCCTACCCGCTCGCCTACTTCATCGCGTTCCGGGGCGGCCGCTACAAGAACCTGGTCCTCTTCCTGGTCATCGCGCCGTTCTTCACCAGCTTCCTGATCCGGACGATCTCCTGGCAGATCATCCTGGGCAACAACGGCCCCGTGATCGGCCTCATGCACGCCGTCGACATCTTCCGGGCGGTGCCCGAGAACTTCACCTTCATGGGCGAGCCCGTGGCGGTGGTCTCGGGGCTCGTCTACAACTTCCTCCCCTTCATGACCCTGCCGCTCTACGTGGCGCTCGAGCGGATCGACATCCGCCTGATCGAGGCGGCCCAGGATCTCTACGCGGGGCCCTGGCGACCGCGCGGGTGGCTCTACGGCGCCGTCGGCGGGGCGATCCTGGGCGGGTTCATCGGCTTCGGGATCGACTGGGACATCCCGATCTTCGCCCTCGTCGGCGCGGTCCTCGGCACGATCATCCTGGGGGTCTTCGTCTCGGAGTCATTCCTCCGGGTGACCTTCCCCCTCTCGCTGCCGGGCGTGTTCGCGGGATCCCTCCTCACCTTCATCCCCGCCCTCGGCGACTACGTGAACGCCACGCTGCTGGGCAGCCCCAAGACGCAGATGATCGGCAACGTGATCCAGGCCCGATTCCTGGAATCAAACGACTACCCGATCGCGTCGGCGCTCTCGATCGTGCTGATGGTGGGGATCATCGTGGCGGTCATGCTCTACGCGCGGATGCTGGGCACCGAGGACCTCAGCGGAGGGGCAATGCTGTGACCGCCATCGCCCGGGACCTGGCCCCTGCCCGCCCCCGGCCGGGGGCCCGCCAGCGGCTCGCCGCGTGGGTGGACCGCTGGGGGCTCGCCGTCTACACGGTGGCCGCCGTCGCGTACCTGCTGATGCCGATCGCGGTGATGATCGCCTTCAGCTTCAACGAGCAGGTGGGCAAGTTCAACTACCAGTGGCACGCCTTCTCGCTGGCGGCCTGGCTGAACCCCTTCGGCCGCCCGGGCATGGAGTCGGCGATCATCACCAGCCTGCAGATCGCCTTCATCTCGACGCTGGTGGCGACCGCGCTGGGCACGCTGATCGCGGTCTCACTCACGCGCTACCAGTTCCCCGGTCGCTCCGCCACGAACCTCTTCATCTTCCTGCCGATGGCGACCCCCGAGATCGTGATGGGGGCGAGCCTCCTGACACTCTTCGTCAACACCGCGCAGGCGCCCTTCGACGCGATCATCCCGAAGGGGCTCCTCTTCCCGCTCGGCTTCAACACGATCCTGATCGCCCACATCATGTTCAACATCAGCTACGTCGTGGTCACCGTGAAGGCGCGCATGGCGGGGTTCGACCGGCGCCTGGAAGAGGCCGCCATGGACCTGGGGGCGAACGAGTGGACGACCTTCTGGCGCGTCACGTTCCCCCTGATCTTCCCGGGGATCCTGGCGGCGGCGCTGCTGGCCTTCTCGCTCTCCATCGACGACTTCGTGGTCACCAACTTCACGTCCGGCCTCACCAACACGTTCCCGATCTGGGTGTGGGGATCGATCCGGAACTCGCTCCCCGTCCAGATCAACGTCGTCGGCACCATGATCTTCGGCGCCGCGGTGCTGCTGGTGCTCGGATCCACGCTGCTGCAGCGACGGGGCCACTAGGGATCGCGCCGTGGCCCGTTCCGACGCGAATCCCTCCCGGCAGGCCACGGGCGGCTACCTGCGCATCGCCGAGGCGGCGGCCATGGTCGGCGCCAGTCCGTCGCGCCTCCGCCAGTGGGAACGCGAGGGCCTGATCCGTCCATCCCGCGGACCCGGCGGCCAGCGGCGCTACGCGCCGCGCGACGTCGATCTTGCCCGCGAGGTGGCCCGGCTCCGCGCCGAGCGCCTGAACGCCCCGGCGATCCGTCGGCTGCTGACCGCGGCCGACGGCCCGGCATGGGACGGGCATGCGCATCACCCACCGACCGAGCGCATGGGCGCACGACTCCGGGAGATCCGACTCGGGCGGGGCCTCACCCTGCACGACGCCGCCGCCAGGACGGGCCTCTCGGCGAGCTTCATCTCGTCGTTCGAGCGCGGCCTCTCCGGCGCCTCGCTGGCCGCCCTCCAGCGGCTGACCGCCGCCTGCGGCACCACGGTGTCCGAGCTGACCCGCGAGGACCCCCCGACCGCCGGCCGCGTGGTGCGGGCCGGGGAGCGGCGCGTGGTGGAGCTGGGCGGGCCCGCCATCCGCATGGAGGACCTGTCGAACGCGCCGACCGCCCTGGAGGGGCAGCTCTTCGTGCTGGCCGCCGGAGCCCGCAGCAACGGCTGGTACGCCCACCCCGGGGAGGAACTGATGTTCGTGCTGGCCGGGCGCCTGGGCGTCTGGCTGGGCGACCAGGAGTACTACGAGCTCGCGGAGGGGGACTCGCTCACCTTCCCCTCGACGCTGTCGCACCGCTTCCGGGCGCTCGCCGCATCCGAGACCAGGCTCATCTGGGTCAACACGCCACCGACCTTCTGAGGAGGCAATCGTGACCGAGGCAACAAGGATCGCCGCCACGCCGCTCGATCGCTCGGTGATCCCCGCCGTCTGGTCCCGCTACACCGACCTGGTCGTGGACCGGGGCGAGGGGTCCTGGCTGATCACCACCGACGGCGAGCGGTACCTCGACTACAGCTCGGGGATCGGGGTCACCAACACCGGGCACGCCCATCCCCGCGTGGTGGCGGCCATCCAGGCCCAGGCCGCCAAGCTGCTCCACGGCCAGCAGAACATCGTCTACCACGAGCCGGGGCTGCGGCTGCACGAGCGGTTGCGCCACGTGCTGCCGGGCGACGACTGGCAGGCCTTCCTGGCCAACTCCGGGGCGGAAGCGGTGGAGGCGGCGGTGAAGCTGGCACGGGCCGCCACCGGCCGGCCGGCGATCGTCGCGTTCCGCGGCGGCTTCCACGGGCGGACCGCCCAGGCGATGGCGCTCACCACCTCCCGGGTCACGGTGCGCGGCGACTTCGAGCCGCTGCCCGGTTCCGTGTACCACGCGCCCTACCCCTACTGCTACCGCGCCACCGGCGGCCCGCACGACCCGGCGGCGTGCACCTGCGACTGGGAGGCGCAGCTCGAGACGCTCTTCGCCCAGGTGGTGGCACCGTCCAGGGTCGCCGCCTTCGTCGTGGAGCCGGTCCTGGGCGAGGGGGGCTACGTGGTGCCGCCGCGTGGCTTCCTGCCGCGGCTGCGCGAGATCGCCACGCGCCATGGGATCCTGCTGGTCGTGGACGAGGTCCAGACCGGCTTTGGACGGACCGGCCAGCTCTTCGCCGTGCGGCACGTGGACGTGGCGCCGGACATCATGATCGTGGCCAAGGGGATCGCCTCCGGGCTGCCGCTGGGCGGGATCGTGGCCCGCCGCGACCTGATCGCCCGCTGGGCGCCGGGGGCCCACGGCGGCACCTACGGCGGGAACGCGGTCGCCTGCGCCGCCGCCAACGCCACGCTCGACGTGATCGAGAGCCAGGGGCTGGTCGAGAACGCCCGCGAGCGCGGCAGCCAGCTGCTCGACGGGCTCGCGGCGGTCCGCCCGCGGTTCCCCCGGCTGGGCGACCTGCGCGGGCTGGGCCTCATGGTGGGACTCGAGTTCGTGCGCGCCGACGGCGACGATCCGCGCGCACCCGATCCGGACCTGGCCAGGCGCGTCATCGCGGCGGCGCTCGAGCGCCACCTCATCGTGCTGTCGGCGGGGAGCTGGGGCCAGGTGGTGCGGCTCATCCCGCCACTGGTGACCACGTCCCGGGAGGTCGACCACGCGGTCGCGGTGCTCACCGAATCGATGGAGGTCGCGGGGGCGTAGGCCCCGCGACCTCCGGGTTCGGCGGGTGGGATCGCCCACCCGCCGCTGGTGTCTGCCGGAGCCCCGTTCAGGCGGTGACCGCCTGGCGGAGCGCGTCGGGGAGCGGGCGATGCCGCTCCGGGGCGTGGATGTGGCGCCCCAGCAGGTCATGCGTGCCGTCGACGCGGAGCTCCTTGTAGAGCAGCTCGAGCTTGGCGGCCTGCGTGGCCAGGATCTCGTCCTTGGTCTCCAGCTCCCACAGGCGCCGCTTGAGCGGGCCGAGCGCCTTCTTGCGCGTCTTGTAGACGAACTGCTGCTCGGTCTCGCCGGGCGTGCGCTCCGCCTCGCAGTTGGCGTACACCCACACCTCGACCTCGTCGTGCAGCGCGCGCGGCGTGGCGGGGTGGTCGTACAGCGTGTTCTGGAAGCCCGTGGCCAGGTGGATCTCCGCCGTGTCCACCTCCGGGAAGTGGTGGAAGAGCTCGTCCGGCAGGGTGGAGGCGCCGTGCTGGACCGCGCCCGCGAGCCCGTAGTCGCGGCAGATCGCGGAGAGCCGGCGGATGGTGTCGAAGTCGACCTTCACCTGGGCGACGCCGCCCCCGGGCAGCGGCACGCCGCCGTGGCTCGTCCCGGTCTGGATGCTCACTTTCGACAGCCCGGGCACCCCGCTTCCTGCGCGGCGGTCGAGCTCGCGCCGGAAGCCGTCCAGGAACGCGCGGAGCTCGGGCTCCGTGGAATTCTGCTTGCCGACCTCGCCGATCTCACCGCCGATGCTGACGGTCAGCCCGGCGGGCTCGATCTCGCGGATCAGCGCCGCCAGCTCGCCGGCACGCTCGTAGTTGGTGCGCTGCTGCTCGTCGACGGTGGATCGCGACAGGTCCACCAGGGTGGAGCTGTCGATGTCGATGTTGCCGTAGCCCACCGCGATCGCGTCGCGGGTGGCCTTCCGCAGCGATTCGGTCACGCCCTCCGCGTCGGCGGCGTACTTCTTCGCGTTGAACTGGTAGTGGTCACCCTGGACAAAGACGGGATCCGCCCACCCGGCGGCGATCGCACCGGCCAGGCAGCTGGTGATGTACTCGCCGGGCCGCTGGAACGTGTACTCCTGCTCGCTGCGGGCGAGCTCCAGGATCAGGGGCCCCACCCCGTGGCGGCCCGCCGTCTCGTACACGGTGCGCGCCATGTCGAAGACCTGCGTGCGCAGGTTCATGGCCGGGACGGTGAACCCGCCGACCTCCCCGCGCCCGCGGGCCATGTACAGCTCGTGGATGCTCGCCGAGCGGATCCCCAGCTCCTGCGCGGCTTCCCACACGATCCAGCGGGCGGCCTCCACGGTCGCCGGATCCTCGCTGAACGTCGCGGTCCAGGCGAGGTCCCGGATCCCCCGGTCGCGAAACGCGCGCTCGTCGTCGATGACGAGCCGCTCGCCGTCCACGTGGGCGGTGCCGCGGAGCAGGTCGAGCAGTGCCGCCGGCGAGCCGGCGACGGTGGGCTGAGGCATTGGTGACCTCCGTTGGCGGGACGCCCGGGTTGGCGACGCGTGTCGCGTTCGTTGTCGGGGCGAATCCTACCGCGGCCCCGGCCGCCGACGGGGGTGCCGAATTTCGTTCCCGAGGCACTGGCGGCCGGCCCATGTCACGCCTACGGTCGACACCGATGATCCGTCACGGCCTCGCATCGCTGGTCCTGATCGCGGGCCTCGCCGCGTGCGGCGGCGCGGCGCCCACCGCACCCGCCACGGCCTCCCCCGCGCCGCCGGAGTCAGCGGCGTCTCCGTCGGCGCTCGTCCACGAGCCGATCCTCCTCTTCTTCTCGCACGGCGCGACGAGCGACGTCTGCGTGGCCGACCACCCGGTGGTGCGATGGGTTCCCGAGCGTTCGATCGAGATCATCGTGGCCCAGCTCGTCCGCGGTCCCACGGAGGCCGAGCGCGCGGCCGGCTACTCGAGCTGGTTCTCGCCCGCCACCTCGGCCGCGGTGGAGGGCGCGGTCCTCTCCGACGGGATCGCGCGGGTCGACTTCCGGGACCTCGATCTGTTGATCCCGAACGCGTCCAGCTCGTGCGGCTCCAGCGTGCTGCTGAGCTCCCTCGACGCCACCCTGCGGCAGCTGCCGGCCGTGCGCGAGACCCGGTATTCGATCGGGGGCAGCGAGGAGCGCTTCTACCTGTGGCTGCAGATGTCGCCCCCCGGCTCGACGTGACGGCCGGCTCGTGCCGGCCCGCGGTCCGCACGGTGGCGTGGCCCTGCGCCGACGGGCCTGCCAGGCGGTGGGCGCCTAGGCCACGCGGCGCGTCCGCCGTTCCAGGTAGTCCACCAGCACGAACTCCTCCAGGCGCTCGGGGCTCGCGTAGAAGGCGCGCCCGCGGTTCATGCGGCTGATGCGGTCCACGAACTCGCCGAGGGCACGCGATCGCTCGAGCATGAACGTGTTGATGGTGATCCCCTCGCGGGTGCATCGCGCCACCTCGCGCAGGGTCTCCTCGATGGTGCGCCGGGTGGGCGGGTAGCTGAACTCCACGCGCCCGTCCTCGATGTGCGCGGTCGGCTCGCCGTCCGTCACCACGATGATCGAGCGGTTGGCCGTCGGCGCCGTCGCCAGCAGCCGCCGCGCGAGCAGCAGGGCATGCTGCAGGTTGGTGCCGTAGCCGCGGCCCTGCCAGGAGAGAGAGACCAGGGTCCGCGGCGCGATCTCCTGTGCGACATAGGCGAAGCCCACGACGCGCAGCGTGTCCCGCGGGTACCGGGTCCGGATGAGGGTGTCCAGCGCGATCGCCACCTTCCTGGCGGCGACGTAGCAGCCGCGCAGCAGCATGGAGCGGCTCATGTCGAGCAGGAGCACGGTCGAGGCCGAGGTGGACTCCTCCGCGTCGTGGACCTGGAAGTCGGACGGGTCGAGGCGGAGCGGCGGACGCACCGGGCCGGCCGCCAGGGCCCGGCGGGCCACCGCGCGGTCCAGCGTCGCCCGCAGGTCCAGGTCGAACGGGCGGCCGAACTCGTAGGGTGACGACGTCCCGCTTCGCTCCCCGGTCCCGCCGCTCCCCTGGATGCGGTGACCGCCGAACGCGTCGCGGCCCAGCCGCCCGAAGACCTCGTCGAGTACCTTCTGGCCGATGCGGCGCCGTCCGCGTGGCGTCAGCTCCAGCCGGTCGCCCTCGCGGGTCGCGTACCCCGCGTCCTCCAGCGCCCGGGCCGCCTGCTGCAGCGCCGCCAGGTCGTCCGCCGACTCCGCGTCCAGCAGCCGCGCCACCTCGGCCGGGTCCACGGCGGCCAGCGCCGGCGGGTCGTCGGCGGCGGCCAGCTGCTCGCCGAGCCGGTCGAGCCGCTGGAGCGTGCCGATCTCGTCGAGGGCCTCCTCGAGCCCGAGCTCCTGGTCGCCGGCGAACGGGAACGCCTCTCCCAGGCCCTGCGGCAGGAGCCGGTCCAGCATCGCCCCGAGGCGCGCCAGGTCCCAGCGCAGCCGGTCGTCCCGCAGCAGCGCATCCATCAGCGAGCCCAGCTCGGCGCGCTGATCGGGCGTGAGGGACCGGAGGAGCGACTGCATGGCGGCCATCTGCCCGGCGAGCTGGGCGATCACGTCGTCCAGGTCCCGCGCGCCCGGGAACTGGTGACCGTACCGGGCCAGGAAATCCCCGGCATCCGGGTTGCTGCCCTCCAGCCGCTCCTGCAGCAGCCGCTCGAGGTCCCGCACCATCTCGCGCGTGGCGCGCAGGTCCTCGGGCGTGGCCGAGCGCAGCCGGTCGGCCAGTCCCTTGAAGGTCGAGTCCAGCACGCGGCCCCGGAGCCGGTCCACCAGGTGCTGGAAGTCGTCGCGGGCGGCGGGCTCGAGGAACTCGTACGCCTCGAGGGCGCGGATCTGCTCCCCCACGTCGGCAGGCAGGGCGTCGAGCGCCGCCCGGTGCCGACGCGCCATCTCGCGCAGCATCTCCCGCGTCGAGGCGTCGATGGTCGCGTCGCCGGTGCCGCCGTCACGTGCCTGCCCGGCCTCGCCGCCGGGCGGCTCACCGGAGGCCATCCGCCGATCGATCCCGGCACGTTCGGTGTCCACGATCTCCTGCAGCTGTCGCCGCAGGTCGCCCAGCACGTCGTCCAGCCCGTGGCGCCGCAGCAGCTCGCGACGCCGCTCGGCCAGGCGCCGCTGCAGCTCCCGCAGCCCGGCCCGGCCGCCCAATGGCGAGCCGCCCTCGTCGATCGCCCGCCGGAGCGCCTCGTCCAGGTCGCCGTCGGCCAGCACGTCCTCGGAGAGCGCGTCGAGCAGCTCGCCGACGTCGAGATCGTCGAGCCGCTGGCTGCCGTCCCACCGCGCGTACCGCGCCCGCCCGCGATCCGCCCCCCAGGACGTGCTCATCGCCGGTACGTGCCGCCCCCGCCGACGGCCGCGTGGCGTTCCTTGTTGAGGCGCCGCTGGAGGTGCAGCCCCTCCAGCACGAACTCCACGCCGGACGCGATCGCGGCGGGCGAGTCCCCGGCGCCCAGCCTGGCCACGGCCGCGCCGAGCCCCGGCACCTCGCGGGCGAGGTGCACGTACTCCCGGGACGGGACCATCTCGCCCGTCTCCACCTGGAGCCCGGCGTCGAACGCCGCGACCACCTCGTCGGTCGGGTCGCCGGAGAGCAGGCGCCCGAAGACGGCCAGCACCGAGCGGTTGACCAGTCGCTCCACGATCCGCTCCTCGGGGATGATGTCCCCGACGGTCTCCAGCTCGATCTTCCCGACCGTCGAGGGCAGCAGCGCCACCAGGTCGCTCACGCGCGGCGCGGCGCTCGGCTCGCCCAGGCGGACCGCCCGCCGGTACGCGTTGGCCAGGAGCGTCTCCAGGTTCGACGTGCTCACGCGCACGCTCACGCCGGACCGCTGGCTCACCTCGGGGGCGCGCCGCGCCAGGTGGGAGATCTCGGCCACCACCTCCAGCATGTGGTGCGGCTCCTCCAGGCGCGGTCCCCCCGGCACGTCCTCGAACCGCATCCGCTCCTGGCGCATGATCGAGATCTCGTCGTCCAGTGTGCGCGGGTAGTGGGTCCGGATCTGGGAGCCCAGCCGGTCCTTCAGCGGCGTGATGATCCGGCCCCGGCTCGTGTAGTCCTCCGGGTTGGCGCTGGCGACCACGAACAGGTCGAGCGGCAGGCGCACCGTGTAGCCCCGCACCTGGACGTCCCGCTCCTCGAGGATGTTGAGGAGCCCGACCTGGATCCGCTCGGCCAGATCCGGCAGCTCGTTGATCGCGAAGATGCCCCGGTTGGTCCGGGGGATCAGCCCGAAGTGGATGGTGGTCTCGTCGGAGAGGTAGCGGCCCTCCGCCACCTTGATGGGATCCACCTCGCCGATCAGGTCCGCGATGGTGATGTCCGGCGTGGCGAGCTTCTCCCCGTAGCGGCGGTCCCGGGGCAGCCAGTCCACCGGTGTCCCGTCGCCGCGCGCCGCGACGAGCTCCCGGCCGGCGGCGCTCAGGGGGGCGAAGGGGTCGTCGTGCAGCTCGCTCCCGGCGACCACGGGGATCGCCTCGTCGAGCAGCTCCACCAGCAGGCGCGCCATGCGGGTCTTGGCCTGGCCGCGCTCGCCCAGGAAGACGAGGTCCTGGCCGGCGAGGATGGCGTTCTCGACCGCCGGCACGACGGTCTCCTCGTAGCCGACGATGCCGGGGAAGAGGCGCTCCCCGGCCGCAAGCCTCGCGACCAGGTTCGCACGCATCTCCTGCTTGACGGTGCGCGGGCGGTACCCCGCCGCGCGGAGCTCCCCGAGCGTGGCCGGTCGGCGGGCAGCAGCGGACGTCCGGGCACCTGCCCGGCTTCGGGCGGGTGCC
>JAJYDP010000083.1 GCA_021777365.1 Chloroflexota bacterium
GTCCACCCGGGGGCGGCGTGCCTGCTACCGGCCTCGTGGCCCCTGGCCTGTCGCCCCGCCGGCCCCGGGTCGGAATCCCTCGGGCGCTCCGGTGTGCTCCGTCTTCGCGTACCGCACCGGTCCTCCGCCGAGGGCGACGAGCGGCCAGCTGAGCGCGAACACGGGAATCCACAGGCCCGAGAAGACGAGCAGGCGCAGAGCTCGCAGGACCCGGCCGGGGAGCGTCCCGGCGCCCGCCGGGCCCTCCCAGCGGAACGAATCGGCCGCGAGGACCGCCCCTAGGCCGAGGTAGGCGGCGAACAGCAGCACCAGCGACGGCCAGGTGCCGGCGACGACACCGGCGACGAGGGCCGCGCCCAGCGAGACAGGCAGCACCGTCTGGGCCGAATAGGCGAGGTAGTCGAATTTCGCCCCGGCCGGCAGGCGGTCACTCGCGAGGAGCGGTGCCGTCAGCTCCAGCTCGCGGCGGATGATCCCGCGGCCCCAGCGCAGGCGCTGCCGGCGCAGCGCGCCGAGGTCCAGGACCGGCTCCTCCCAGGCGACCACGTCGAGTGCCCACCCGACGCGCTCTCCGAGCGCCGCCACGCGCGACGAGAGGTCGAGATCCTCGCAGAGCGCGTGGTCGTGCCACCCCCCGACCGCGGCGAGCAGGTCGCGCCGGACGAGGATCCCGTTGCCCCGGAACTCGCTGCAGCCGCCGTTGCTCCACCGCCCGCGCTGGATCTCGCCGTCCGCGTCCTGCTCGTCCGCCTGGGCGGCCTCGAGCTGGCGGAGCAGCCAGCGCGCCGGACGGTGCTGGAGCGTGCGGCGCCGTGCGGTCATCGCTCCTGCGCCCCGCGCGAAGTAACTGGCCGCCCTCCGGAGGTAGTCGGGCCCGACCCGCGCGTCGGCGTCGAGGACCGCGACGAACTCGCCCCGGTAGTCGGCGGGGGTGGTGGCGCCCAGGGCGGCGCCCTTTCCGTCCGCCAGGGGCGCGGCATCGGGGTCGGGGGGCGCGCCGGGCGGCGGCCCCCGCCGGATCACGCGGGTGATGCCGCCGATCCCGCCCCCTGTCGCGGCCGCGACCGCGACGGTGCCGGTGCCATCGGACGAGCGATCGTCGACCACGACCACCTCGAAGCGCGGACGGCCGTCGGGGTCACGATGGTCCTGCGCTGCCAGGTCGACGAGAAGGTGCGGGATCACCGCGGCCTCGTCACGGCCCGCGATAAGGACCGTCGCCGTGGGCAGCGGCCCGAGCCGGCCGATGGCGGCATCGTCGAGCGGCGCGAGCGGCGGGCGGCGACTCATCGGCGCGAGGGCCAGGGTGACCGCGGCGAACAGGACGTAGAGCACGGCCAGCACGGGCACCGGGATGACGAGGACCAGGATCGCGCCAAGGCCGATGGCCGCGAATGTCACCACGACGGCGGCAGCCCGCCACCGGAACGGCGTCCCGCTCATCCGGCCCTCACCCGTCGTTCCCGGGCCATGGAGGACCCCCTCCACCCTCCCCCGGAGGCGCGGCGCGTCCGCCTCCAGCTGGCCGCCGCGGGCTGGTGGTCACGGTGACCGGATCGACCGGGGCCGCATGCGGGGCGGGGATCGCCGCCGCCGGCCGTTCTGCCTTCACCACCAGGATGGATCCCACGCCCACCGCGCCGACGAGGACGGCGGCGGCGAGGAGCACCGCCGGCGTGCCCACGAGGTCCGCCACCGGGCCCACCACCACGATGGGAAGGAAGCTCGAGATGCTCACCAGCATGTTCAGCACGCCGAAGACGCGCCCCCGGACCTCCTCCGGCAGCTCCTCCTGGAGCTGGGTCTGGGCGGGGATCGCGACGAAGGCGTAGGCGCCACCGGCCAGGAACGCCAGGAACACCACGATAGCCAGCAGGGAGACCAGGCCACCCAGGTCGGCGACGCTCTGTCGCATGGCGTTCTCCTCGAGGAACCGGGAGAGCGGCCCGGCAATCGAGAGCACCACCAGGGTCAGCGACAGCCCGAGGAGCCCGCCCTCGATCACGCGACGCCGCGGCATGTACCGTCCGTAGGCGTTGAGGAAGAGGATCCCCATCACGATGCCGGCCCCCAGCGGGAGCACGACCACCACGAAGTCCTGCTCGCGGAGGCCGAGGGCCTTGGTCGCAAAGCCCGGCCCGAGCACGCCGAGGACCCCGATCAGCGAGGCGGTGATGGCGAGGTACGTCAGCGACCAGAAGATGCGGGGGTTCGAGCGGATGTAGGCGAGCCCCTCGCGCAGCTGCGCCACGAGGGTCGCGACCGCCCGCTCGGCGCCGCCCAGCGCTCCTTCCGCAACGGGGGCCTCCGGAGCCGTGCGCGGAAGCGTCACGCAGAGCGCTGCGGCCACGAAGTAGAGGGTCGCCACGAGCAGCAGGAGCGCAGGCGCGCCGGCGAGGTTCACCACCAGCGGGCCGAGCAGCGCGAACCCGATCGCGAACGACGCATTGAGGGTGAAGGTGAAGAGCCCGTTGGCCTGCATGAGCCGGTCCCGCTCCACCAGGTGCGGGATCATGGCGGCCTCGGCGGGCGCGAAGAACGTCGTCACCGTCGAGACCAGCACGTTCAGCACGTAGACCAGCAGCAGCTGGTTGCTGACGAGCACCATGGCGAGGAAGGCGCCACCCCTGAGCACGTTGGTCGAGATCAGGATCAGGCGGCGGTCGACGCGATCGACGAAGACGCCCGCGATCGCGCTGAAGACGACCGCCGGGACGAGGAAGGTCAGGATCAGCAGGCTGACCGCCGAGTTCGACCCGGTCAGGCCGTACACGACGATGGTCAGCCCGTAGATGACCATGTTCCCGCCGATCTGGGTGGACGCCTGCGCGAGCCACAGCGACAGGAACCGCCGGTTGGCGAGTACCCCGAGACCGGACGGCTCGGGGGCCGGCACACCGCCCGTGTCGTGCTCTGGTGCGCCCCGGGCGCCTCCCGCGGCCACGCCTCCGGCACCGGGCGGCTCGTACGGGACCTCTCGCGTCGGGCGCGATCCCGGGGACCTCACGTCGCGGGATCCGTAGCGGCTGGCCCCCGATCGATGAAGGCGACCAGGCGCCGTTCGAGATCGCGCCGTTCGAGGAGCACGCGCCGGCCGCAGCCGTCGCACACGAGCCCGATGTCGGCACCGAGGCGGACCACGCGCCACGTCCTGGCGCCGCACGGGTGCGGCTTGCGCAGCCGAACCCGGTCTCCTTCCCGGAACTCGACGACGGGACGGTCCGGCATCCGCCCCTCAGTGTTCCGTGGCGCCCGTGAAGTCCCAGGCCGCGATCCGCAGTCCGGGTACCACGCAGCTGCCGAGCTCTCCCGCCAGCAGCCGGCGCTCGCGGCCGACGGCCTCGACCGCCGCGAGCGCGTCGAGGTAGCTCTGCGTGAAGCGCAGGTTGCGCACCGGTCCGACGATCTCACCGTGTTCGACGAGGAATGTGCCGTCGCGCGTCATCCCGGTCACGATGGCACGCTTGGGATGCACCGGGTTGGTGTAGTTGAAGCGCGTGACGAGCAGGCCGCGCTGCATCCCCGCCAGCAGCTCCTCCGGCGCCGTGTCGCCCGGGGCCATGAACTGGTTGGTGGGGATGGGGCCATACGTATTGGGAGCTGGCAGGCCGTGGCCGGTCGACAGGCGCCCGGCGCGCCCTGCGGTGGCCGCGTCGTAGACGAGGCTCGCGCAGGCGCCGCGCTCGATCAGCGGCACGCGCTGTTTCGCGACGCCCTCGTAATCGAACGCGGTGGGAGTCCCGGCCGGGTCCGTGGCATCGTCCCAGGTGGAGACCAGCTCGCTGGCGATCTTCCGTCCGGGCTCGTAGAAGCTGCGCCCCTCCTCCACCGCGAGGGCCGAGAACCCCAGCCCGCCGACCCAGTCGAGCAGGTCCACGACCGCGTACGGCTCGAGCACCACGGGGTAGATGTCCGGGGGCAGCACCGCTGGCGCGCGCGACCGGACCGCCCGTCCCGCGGCCTCCCGCCCGACCGCCGAGGGGTCGATCGACGTCACGTCGACCGCCAGCGTCTCGCCGTAACCGGCCTCGCCGTCCGGCCCCATGCAGATCGTGACGAGCCTCGCGTGCGTCGTGACCTGTTCTGCCCGGACGCCGCGCGAGTTCGCAACCGCAAGCCCGTCCGTCGACGTGGAAAACGATCCGAAGGCCAGGACGCGCGCGGCGTCGGCGGCCGCGACGACCTGGCCGACGCCGTCCGCACGCCGTTCGGGCGTTGCGCCGGCGGTCGCGTCGCTCCACGCGCCCGAAACCGCCGGGATGGGGCCCGGCTCCGGCAGCACTACCGGGTCGTCCAGCTCGGGCTGGACACGCGCGATCCGCGCCGCGGTCTCGGCGAGCGCCCGAAGGCCGTGCCCGTCCAGCCGCCCGCTCGAGGCGACCCCGACCCGCCGCCCCGCCACGAAGCGCAGGTTGGCCACCACGTCCGTCTCGGCCACGTTCTGGTGGATCTCGCTGTTCGCGAAGCGCGTCAACGCGGCGTCCGTGGCCATCACCACGACCTCGGCGTCGCTCGCTCCCTCCGCCGAGGCCAACCTCAGGAGCCGCTCGGCCAGCGGAAGCCAGCTGCCGCCGGCGGGCGTCACCCGGCGCCTCCGGTCACCATCGCCCGACCCCCACCTGAACGTCGCGGAAACGGGCGCCCGAGCACGCATGGCCCACGTGCCCCTCCTGCGGCGGTTCCCCCTTACCGCAGTTCGGTGTGCCCAGCATGCGGTAGCTGCGCTCGTCCGCGACCGCGTCGCAGGAGCGCCAGAACTCGTACGTGATACCGGTGTAGGTGGGGTTCTTCAGGAGCCGACCCAGTTTCCCGCCCCGGATCTCGTAGGCCATCTCGGTCGCGAACTGGAAGTTCAGCCGGCGGTCGTCGATGCTCCAGCTGCGGTTCGAGACGAGGTACAGGCCATCGTCCGTGTCCTGGATGATCTCCTCCAGGCTCATGCCCGGCCGGGGGAGCAGGTTGATGTTGGTCATGCGAATCAGCGGGATGCGGTTCCATCCGTCTGCGCGCATCGCGCCGCCGCTGCTGCGTCCGATCCGCGGTGCGGTCTCCCGGCTGGACAGGTACCCCACGAAGACCCCTTCGCGGACCAGCGGGATCGACTGGGCGGGCACGCCCTCGTCGTCCCATCCGAACGTCCCGAGTCCCTCGTCGGCCGTGGCATCGGCCACGATGTCGATGAACTCGGACCCGTACCGGAACCCCTCGGCAAGCCGATCCGTGGACAGGAAGCTGGTGCCGGCGTACGAAGCCTCTGTGCCGAAGACGCGGTCCAGCTCGGCGGGGTGCCCGCAGCTCTCGTGGATCTGCAGGTAGAGCTGCGTGGGGTCGAGCACGATCGTCCGGCGTCCGGGCGGACACTGCGGAGCGGCGAGCAGCGCCGCAGCCTCCTGCGCGAGCTGGCCCGCGCGCGTCCCCAGGGCCAGGCCGCGGACGTTCTCGTACCCGCCGCCGCGCATCCCCCCGTCCGGCTCCGGGTAGGAGCGGCGCTGGTGCTCGTCGCCGTCCACGGCGTTGGCCTCGATGACGGCGCCGGTGTGGGTGAGCACCTGCTCCACGTCCGTGCCGTTGCTGTCGCAGAAGGTCTTCCACTCCCGGTCCGCGCGATACGTGCTGTCCGTGAAGGCCAGGTCGGCCGCCGCACGCATCGCCGCATCCGCCTCGAGGAGATCGCCGACCTTCGTCTCCAGGGGCACCTGGAACGGATCGACGGCGACGGGCGTCTCGAAGCGCCCGTGCTGCGGCAGCTGCCGGTCCAGGACCACCGTGCGCCGCTGGGTGCGGGCCGACGCGCGGGCGATCCGCACGGCTCGGGCGGCGACCCGTTCCGCCTCGGCGGCGGTCAGCCGGCAGGAACTCGCGAAGCCCCAGGCACCATCCACCAGCACCCGGACGCCGAAACCCTCGTCCTCGCGCCGCGAGGCGGCGGCGACCCGGCCCGTCCTGACGGACAGCCGCTCCTCCATGCGTCGAACCGTCCGGACGTCGGCATGGGAGGCGCCGCGCAGCGTCGCGACCTGCAGGGCACGCTCGGTCACGTGGTCCATCGGCGACAGCGTACCAGAGCCTAGAGACGCGGCTGGGCGTCCGCCGGGATGAGCGAACGGTCGGTGGGGGGCAGGACCAGGTCGTTCTCCGGGGTGACCGCGAGCTGGATGTTGGGGCTGGTCACCTGCAGCTGGCTCACGATGCCCCCGACCCGTGTGAGGGCGGCGGTCAGGTTGATGCTGCTGCCGATCGCCGAGACCTGGAACGACGAGCCCAGCGCCACGTTCTCCACCGACAGGGCACCGGGAGGGCCGGCGACGACTGTGCTGGCGACCACGCGGACGTTGTCGATGGCGAGCGCCTCTGCGCCGGCGAGCCGCAGCTCGTTGACCAGGTCGTTGGCGGCATCCGCGCTCATCGGACCGGTGCAGTCGACCGTCACGCCCCGCCCGGTGACCGGATCCAGCCCGGCCCAGAGGCGGATATTGGCCAGGTCGTCACGGAGCCCGCCCACGGCGGAGACGCCCAGACCACGCGCCTGCTGGAGATCGCGGGCCTGCGTCCTGAGCGTGTCCACCTCGGTTGACAGCTGGCTGTTGCGCTGGTTCAGGTTCGCGATGAGCGTCGTGAGGTCCTGGGACGTGAGGTTGGCCAGCCCGACACCGCCAGCCTGCGCCCGGAGCTGGATGATCGACAGGAATCCGAGCAGGACGGCCACGAACGCCATCGACAGCTGGGCGCTCCGCGAGCGCATCCCGCCCTTCATGGCCCGGTCCCCGCCGACGCGGCGGGCGAGGCGGACGCGGGGAGCGCGTGCGCGTACGTGAGCGCGACGCCGCCGGCGTACGCCGGGACGACGGCCTTGTCCAGCGCGCCGGCACCGAGCCGGATCCCGAACCCCTCGACGCGCGCCTTCACGAAGCGCGCGAAGTTGGCCGACGTGGTCATCCGGCCGTAGAGATCCCTGGGTCCGATGGCCACGATCTGGTACGGCGGCTGCAGGTATGCCCCGTTCAGCAGGATCGACGAGCCGATGTCGGTCAGCCCGCTGGTCGCGGTGATCCGCTCGCCGTTGACCGCGATCGCCTCCGCGCCGTCCAGCCAGAGCTCATTGACCACCGAGCGGATGTCGCTGGCGCTCACCAGGTAGTCCCCCGGGGCTGCCCCGGGCGGGATCGGCTGCGTCGAGTCCTCGAGCTGGACCACCACGCCCGGCCCCTGGAGGTCGATGAAGCCGGCCGCCAGGCGGGCCTGCTGCAGTTGATCGTTCAGGCTCGTCACGAGCGCGTTGTTGCCGGCCGACGACGCCTCCAGCTGTTCGATCTGCGCCCGCAGCGCCAGGATCTGTGCCTTGAGGTCATCCTGCTGCTTCTGCAGATCCGTGGCGGTCTCGACGAGCGGCGGTCGTTCCTGGCTGGTGTACTGCACGCGGGACGGTTCGCCGCCGGCCTGGGCCACCATCAGGAACCCGAGGACGAGCAGGGCGGCGGCGAGCGTCAGCTGCCAGCCCGGAACGCGCCGCGCTCGCCCGATGAGCCCGCTCATCAGGCGAGCCGTCCGGTGCGGGCTGCCGGCCTCGGCATGGGCTCGGGCCGGGTCGTCATGGTCCCGTGCCTCCCGGCCGTCCGGGACGCCGACGTCCGGTGGTCACCAGGGCCGTCACGGAGGAGGTCAGGAGGAGCGCCGCCGCCGGGAGCGGCGGGCTCGACGGCGTGGGCAGGGCAGTCCCTGCCGCGTGCTCGTCCGTCGTGCCGGTCAGCGCCGGGATCCGCGCGGACTGACCACCTCCCGGCGGGGCCGAGGGGGCCCAGCCGGGAGGCACGGGACCCGCGGGCGCCGGCCTGGGGCCGTAGGCAGGCGGTGGCCGGACGCCGATCGCCGCGAGCCAGGCCGCGTCGAATGCCGCCGCGGTGCCTCCCGTCGCCGCCTGGAACGCCTCGTCGTCGGTCGCCCCACGCGCATACGTCGCCACCAGCCGCTGCAGAGCCTGCGCACCGTAGGTCCGCAGGAAGAAGTCGACTGCGGACACCGCCTCCGCATACGAGAGCACGAACGGGTCGGTGCTCGCGGGGAAGGCGCCGCTCAGGCCGTCGAGCGGGACGATGCGCCCCTGGGCGATGCCCTGCTGCAACTCCGCGCTGCGCGGGCCGGATCCTTCCGAGTAGTAGACCGCGAGCCCTTCGTCCAGCCAGAGCGGTGGCATGTGGTAGGGATTGTGGGTGGCGACCTCGAAGACGTGGTGCGTCACCTCGTGGGCGATCTCCGTGTCCGGCCAATCCGACCCCAGGTCCGACGGGAGCACGGTCCCGAACGCCGTGTGGGTGTCCGGGATGTACACGCCCGCCGCGTCCGCGTTCGCGCCCGAGCCGATCGCATCGAAGAAGGACGCCGAGTCGTTGTAGATGAAGAAGTCGAGATGCGGGACGCTGCCGGTGATGCCGAACGCCGCGGCGCCCCGCGTGATGGCCGCCTGGGCCGCCCGGAGCCACGTCCGGGCGGTGCCGATGCTCACGCCGTACCAGTGCAGGGTGACCGTGCCGCCCGAGATGATCTGCCAGGCGAACCGTGTGTCCACCACCGTGACCGACCCGGACGGACTGGTCTCGGTGACGCCGCCCGGGAGCGTCACGCGGAATACGAAGCGGTACACGGTGTTGACCGAGCCGGTGTCCGCCTGCGTCACCGACACGTGCCACGATCCGTCGGCCGCCTGCGCCACGCTCGCGTCCTGGACGGTCGAGCCGGGCACGTACGGCGACGAGGCGACGAGCTCCACGCGGACCGGCCGCACGCTCGTTCGGAACGTGTCCCGGAACACGAGCGGCTGGAGGAGCACGGCGGTGGCGCTGGGTGGCTCGAACGAGACGGTGGGTGCGGCCGCGACGGGAGCGGGGAGGAGCGCGAGCGCGCCGAGCAGCAACGCGCCGCCAAGGGCCTTGCTCAGCGTGACCATGCGAGCCCCGCGAATCGAGGAATCCCGATGCCGCTGGTCGTCGCGCCCAGCAATCCGGTCCGGCTGAGCGCCCACGAGGCGTCGCCCTGTGAGCCCGGGGCGGCATAGCTGAGTGGGACGATGGGCACCTGGTCCCGGACGATCGTCTCCGCAGCCGCGTACGCACGTGCCTGAGCCGCGGGATCGCTCGCCTGCCCGGCGGCTTCCAGGGCCGCATCGAACCGGGCGTTCTTCCAGCCCCCGTAATTGGACGTGCCGTCGCTCTGCAGCAGGATCCCGAGGAAATCCTCCGGGGCCGGGTAGTCGGCGATCCAGGACATGCTCCAGATCGCCGGAGTGCCGTCGACGAGCCGCTGTGCGTAGGCGTCGGACGTCAGGACCTCGAGCGACACCGAGACGCCCAGGTTCTGCCGGATCTGGTCGATGACCGCCTCGTCGTAGGTGGTGCCGGAGGTGACCATCGTGACGGCCGGCAGGCCGCGCCCGCCGGGATGGCCGGCCGCGGCGAGCTGAGCCCGGGCCGCGGCAGGATCGAACCGCGGCAGGTAGTCCCCGGCCGCCCGGCCGGGGATTCCGGGCGGGACGATCGACGTCGCGACGGCGCTCGGGCCGTCGGAGAGCAGTGCGATCCGTCGCCAGTCGACCGCCCAGGCGAAGGCCTGCCGGACGCGCACGTCGTCGAACGGCGCGCGGCGTGTGTCGAACCCGTAGTACGTCACCGACAGCGATGGCTCCTCCCGCAGCTGTGGGCCGAGCTGAGGGTCGTACCGGATCCACAGGGCGTCAGCCTCGTCGATCGGCGTGTAGTCGACGTCGCCGGCGGTGAATGCGTCCACCGGGCTCTTCCCGCCGAAGTCGGTCACCACGATCACCGAGCCGATCGACGGCGGCCCGGCCCAGTAGTGCGTGTTGGCCCGGAGCGTGATGGACGTCGCGTCCTCCGCGCTGACCGTGTAGGCACCCGACCCGACGAAGGGGCTGGGGGGCTGCGCCGAGTCGAGCAACGGGACCTCCGAGGGTGGCGCTACGGCGAGGGCCGGGTTAGCGGCGATCGCCGGGAAATATGCGGCGGGCTTCACCAGCTTCACCGACACCGTGTCGTTCCTGGCGCTGATCCCCACCCCGGATCGGGGTCCCCGTCCCTGCCGGTAGGCGACCGCGCCCGCCACGTCGTCGAGGAGCGAGGCGAGCGGTCCGGGCCGCGCCGGGTCGAGGATGCGCAGCCAGCTGGCCACGACGTCATCGGCCGTGAGCGGTGTGCCGTCCGAGAACACGAGCCCGGGACGCAGCTGGAACGCGACCTGGAGGCCGCTCGGGTCGACGGTCCACGACTGGGCGAGGGCCGGCTTCACCTCGAGCGATGCGTCGAACGAGGTGAGCCCTTCGAACAGCTGGGCGAGCAGCGCCGCCGTGCCCGCGTCGCCCTGCTGCGCGGGATCGTAGGTCGCAGGAGTCCAGCCGGCGATCCGCACGACGCCCGCCGCGTGCGGGACAGTGGCCGCGGTGCCGGGCGTCGTGGCGGGGGTCTGCGTGGAACCGAGCCCCAGGATCTGGAGGGGCAGGACGAGGGCGGCCACCAGGAGGACGATGATCGCGAATGCCAGCGCGCGCCGGCGTCCGGAGACGGGCACAGGCGGGAGGCCCTCGGGCGCCAACCAGTGCGAGACGGGCGGCCACTCCGGACCCGAGGGGGAGGTGCCCCGGGCGTCCGGGATTCCGCCGGTTCCGTGCGGCTCCCCCGGGATCGACCACGCGGCCCGGGCATCGACGGCGGGGGTTCCAGGTGGTGGCGAGGGCGGTCCTCCGTCGGAACCGGGAGGCGCGCCCGGACCGGCTGCCTGGGGGTCGGGTTCCTCGCGCATGATGGCCCCAGTCTATCCGCCGGCACGGCCTGCCGCCGATCTCCTCCCCCGTCAGAGCCACCCGGGCGGACGGGAGCGTCGGGGGACCGGGACGGGAGGGGCGCCCGGCGTGTGCAGCCCACCGGGCGCCCCGTCCTCCCGGCACGGTGAGATCAGTGGACGACGGTGACCCTGGCGCTGGTCACCATGACAACGGCCTCCGAGACGGATCCCCGCAGCATCCGATCGAACAGGCCGAGGTGGCGGCTGCCCATGACGATGTGGTCGTACCCACCGTCCTGCGCGGTGCGGACGATCGCCTCAGCGATGTCGCCGAACGGCTCGTGGAGCGTGGGCGTGATGCCCGCGCTCGCGATCAGGTCGCGCGCCTCCCGGAGTTCCGAGGTGTGCACGCTCGCGTCGTCCCACGGGTCCAGGGCCATCGCGCAGGCTGCGCCGTGCCCCCGCTCCCCGACAGGGCCGGACGGCCGTGCAGCAGGTGGCCGTGCGGCGGCATGTCGGCACGGTCCGACCGCGCCCCGATGGGCGGCCGGCGCGCGCGAGAGGCCCGTCAGACGGCCATGCCCTGGTCCTCCAGGGCCGACTCGACCGCCTGCCGCAGCGCCTCCAGCGTGGGTCGCCCGGTCAGCGGGGTGACGCGTCCGGGGCCTTCCGTCTCGACCCAGTCGAGGCTGTCGTCGACCGCCGTGAGGATCACCGGCAGGTCCGCGTACACCTCGCGCAGATGCGCCACGAGCCGTCGCCCGCCGTCGCTGTCGCCGGCCGCCCACGCGTCGTATACCAGCACGTCGGCGCGATCCACCAGGGGGCACGGAAGGTCGCCGAGGACGGGGCAGGGCTCGGCCAGCGGGCCGCCGCACTGCTCCACCTGGTACCCGGAAGCGCGCAGCAGGGCGGCCTGCTCGGCGGCCAGCGCCGGATCGTGGTTGACGACGATCACCCGGGTCATGGGGACCTCCCTTCGACGCCAGGCCTGCGATGCCGTGGAACGAGCCGGCAGCCCCCACCTGGCGTGGCGACAGTGGCACTGTGGAACCGGCTTCGGCAGGCCGACAGCGCAAATGGTAACGGGAACAGGGGGCCGCCTGGCCTTGGGGCCCGACCCGGCCGGGTGGGTCCGCGCTCCCGGGCGACCGCTGTCCGATCGCACGGGCGCCGTGGCAGCGTTGGCGCCCCCGGGACCTCCCCGTGGGGCACGGTAGGCAAAGTGCCCGATCCGCTCGCCTGGTACGCGTTGGCTTGATCGGAGGACTGTGGCGGTCTCGGCAGCCCGAGCGGGTCAGACCGTAGGATCGAGCAGCAGCACCCCGGTGCGCGCGACGTCACGTGTGTTCCGCGTGACGAGCGT
>JAJYDP010000084.1 GCA_021777365.1 Chloroflexota bacterium
GGGGCCCGCGGGGTTGGCGTAGTCCCGCGGGACGTCGACGATCCCGCACTGGAACCCATTACCGCAGTCGCTCCACGCCACGGGCGGCTGCGGTGGCAGCGTCGGCGCTGGGGAGGGGGAGGCGGCTGGGCCGGCCCCGGTCGAGGCGCCCGGTTGTGTCGGCGGCGGCGACGTGGGACGAGCGGTGGACGTACAGGCCGTCGCGAGCAGCGCCACCGTGACCACCAGCGCACCGAGCGCCGGGCCGTGCTTGCCGGGACGCGTGGCGTGACGCATGGGCCGACTGTACGCGATCGTGGCCGTGCTCGGCGACGTTTCAAACGCGTTGCAGGTGACGCGGTCCGGCGGCGTATGGTGCAGGATCGTGGCCGTCTGGAGGGAGCGCATGACGCAGGTTGCATTCGCGATCGTGGGGACCGGGTGGCGCAGCCGCTTCTACCTGCGGGTCGCACGTGAGCTGCCCGAGCGGTTCCGGGTGACCGGGGTCCTCACCAGGGACCCGGCGCGTCGCGATCTCCAGGACGCGTGGTCGGTGCCGCCGCGCGCCACGCTCGACGAGTTGCTGGCGGACCGGCCGTCGTTCGTGGTGGTGTCGGTACCGTGGTCCGTGACGCCGGCCCTGCTCCGGGAGCTGGCCGATCGCGGGATGCCGGCCCTCGCCGAGACGCCGCCCGCACCCGACCTGGACGCGCTGGAGGCGCTCGGCGACCTGGCTCGCCGCGGGGCACGCATCCAGGTCGCGGAGCAGTACCAGTTCCAGCCGATGATCGCGGCGCAGCTTGCGCTGGTCGCGTCAGGTCGCCTGGGGGCGGTGAGCGAGGCCCAGGTCTCGATCGCGCACGGGTATCACGGCATCGACCTGCTGCGGCGCTTCCTCGGCGTTGGGCTGGACCCCGCGACGATCACCGCGCGGCGGTTCAGCGCGCCGATCGTGGCCGGCCCGGACCGGGCGGGACCACCGGCCACGGAGCGGATGGCACGATCCGAGGAGATCATCGCCTGGCTCGACTTCGGCGGACGGCTCGGAATCCATGACTTCGCCGACGACCAGTATTTCTCGTGGATCCGCGGCCGGCGCCTCCTGGTCCGGGGCGACCGGGGCGAGATGGACGGCACGGCGGTCCGCTACCTGCTGGACGCTCTCATGCCGGTGGAGCTGGAGCTGGTGCGCCGCGACGCGGGGCGTGACGGCAACCTCGAAGGCCTGCACCACGTGGGCGTCACGGCCGGGGCGGAGTGGCTCTACCGGAATCCCCTTGCGCCGGCGCGCCTCGCGGACGACGAGCTTGCCGTCGCGTCCTGCCTCGAGGGCATGGCGGGGTACGTCGACGGGGGTCCCGGTTTCTGCGGCCTGGCCGAGGGCGCGCACGACCACTACCTCGGGCTGATGATGGCTCGCGCGGCCGACGAGGGACGGACGCTCACCGCCCCCGGGCTGTCATGGACCCGGGGCCTCGATTCGCCGCGCGGCTGATCCGGCCGGACCGCTCCGGGCGGATCGGTCAGTCGAGCCCGTAGGCCGTGAGCTGGCGCAGGCGGGTGGCGTGCGCCGAGCGGCAGAGTGCTCGGGCTTGCGGTACAACGGGGGCATGCGGTGGCCGCCTGGCGCACCGCCAGCCGCGAGAGGTTCGACGACGTGGCGCAACGCGGTCGACCCGAGCGATGTGTCTTCTGCGGGAACCCGATCGGGCCCGACGAGCCAGCGGTGGGGCATGGCGAGTCGGCGGCCCACGCCTCCTGTGCCGACGCGGGCCTGGGCGACGAGCGCCTGTGGGATGGGATCGCTCGCGCCGTCGGCGATGACGGCTTGGCTTCCGGTGACGACGGCTCGGTTTCGGCGGGTGGTCCGGGGACCCCCAGGGCAGGCCGGGCTGGCTGCGCCATGCTCGGGGTCCTGCTGCTGGCCACGGCATCCATGGCGTGGCGGGTTCGCCGCTGACGCTGCGGTCAGGTTCGTGCAGGCCGGCCGGGCCGCCGCCGGCCTGCGTTCGCCTCCCTGGCCGGCGGCGCGCAGGATGGCACCGGCGGCGAGGTCTGCCTCGGTACAGGCGCGCCCCTGCCGGTGGCCGCGCGCCTCGACGCGGGCGGGGTGACCGTCGGCGGGTTACGCTGGCCGGCGATGTTGCTGGGCATCGACCACCTGGTGATCGCGGTCGCGGACCCGGACGACGCCGCAGCTCGGCTCGAGCGGGAGCTGGGCCTCGCGGCGACCGGGGGCGGCCGCCATGACGCGCTCGGGACCTTCAACCGGCTGGTCTGGCTTGGTGACACGTACCTCGAGCTCCTCGGGGTCTTCGACCGGGCGCTCGCCGAGCGGTCCTGGATCGGTGCGCCGGCGGTGGAGATGCTCGAGCGGGGTGGCGGACTCGCCACCTGGGCGATCGCGACCGGCGCGCTCACGGCCGATCTGGCCGTGCTCCGCGCGGCGGGCTCCGATCTCGGCGATTCGACCGCCGGTGAGCGGCGGCGCGCCGACGGGGCCCTCGTCCGCTGGCGCCTTGCCGCACCGACGCGCCTCGGGCCGACCGAGCCGCCCTTCCTCATCGAGCACGACGCGACGGCGGCAGAGTGGATGCCCGCTGACCGGGCAGCTCGGCTGGCCCTGGTGCACCCGATCGGCGGGCCGGTGAGGCTCGAGGTGCTGGAGCTGGCGATCGACGACGTCAACCGCACGAGCGTGCGCTACACCCGCACGGTGGGACTGCGGTTCCGGCCCTCGCTCGCCGGCGCTGGCTCCCGCGACGCGGATGTCGGCGCCCAGACCGTCCGGCTGCGCCCACGGCGGGGCGGGTCCGGGTCGGCGGTCATCCACCTCGTCGCGCCCGTCCCCGAGGAACGGATCGTCGATCTCCTGGGCTGCCGCTGGGTGGCGCGTCCGGCCCGCTGAGGCGACGTTCGAGCCGACGACGGGTCTCGCCATCTCGCCCCGGACGTTCAACAACTACTTCGCCAGCAAGGCCGAGGCGTTCCGCAGGCAATAACGCGTGTTACCATCCCTTGCCGCAATGCCCGAGGCAGTGATGCCCCCGCTTTCGCGTGGGGCGCCGCTGCGGCGGCCGCAGGACCGTGCTCTGTACGCCGCCTATGTCCTGCTCGTCGCCGCCGCGCTGGCGACGTACCTCGCGACCGACGACGGGCGGCTCCGGCTGGTCGCCTTCGGCACGGTCGGCCTTGCCGCGCCGCTGGCGTTGCTCGTCGGCCTGGTGCGGTTCCGACCGCGCCGCCAGCGTGCCTGGCTGGCCCTGCTGGTCGGGCTCAGCCTGCTCATCGCGGGCGACCTCACAGAGCTGCTGTTGCGCGGCGCCCCGGCGACGTTCGACCCGACCCCCGCCGCGTTCACGTTCCTCGGGTACGGCGCCCTCCTGCTCGGCGTCTACGGCTTGTCCGGGCCACTGGAGCGGGTCTCACCCGTGGCTCTGGTCGACGCGGCGATCCTCGCGCTCGCGGCCGGCTTGATCATCTGGCTCGTGCTCCTCGAGCCAGCGGCCGGGCATCTCCGCGGCCTCGCCGGCGCGCTCGCCATCGGGTACCCGACGCTCGACGCGGTGGCGCTGGCCAGCCTGGCACCGGCGCTCGTGCGGCGCGACGCGCGATCGGTCGCGGTCGCCGTGCTTTGCGTCGGTCTCGTGCTGCTGCCGGTGACCGACGTGCTCGCGGGGCTCTGGGTCCTGACCCGGAGCTACCACCCCGGAGCCCTCCTCGACGTCGGGTGGCCGCTCGCCTACGCCACCCTGGGGGGCGCGGCGCTGCACCCGACGATGGGTTCGGTGGGCGAGGGCCGAGCGCGGTCCGCGGCGGAACCGGCCGGCGTTCGGCCCGGGTTGCTGGCCGCCGCCCTGCTGGTCCCACCGGCCCTGCTCGCGGTGCGCGCCCTCGGCGGGTTGGACCGCGAGGACCAGCTGCCGTTGTCGGTCGCCTCGCTCGCCCTGACCTCCCTTGTCATCGTGCGCCTGTACCTGACGACCAGCGCCCTCGCGCGCAGTGACGCCCGGTTCCGCAGCTTCATGGCGCACCCGGGCCTCATGGCTTTCATCAAGGATGCCCGTGGCCGGTATCAGTACGCGAGCCCGGAAGTCGAGCGGGTGAACGGCTGGCCGAGCGCCGAGGCGTGGGCCGAGCGGACCGACCGCGACCTGTTCGCACCCGACACGGCGGCCGCCTACGGGTCCGCCGACGAGACCGTGCGCCGAACCAGGACCCCGCTGATCCTGCAGGCGCAGCACGACGAGCCCGACGGTCCGCATGTCTGGCGCCTCGAGAAGTTCCTCCTGCCCCGCGATGCCGGGGCAATCGCGCTCCTCGGCGTCGACATCACCGACCGCGTGCGCGCCGAGGCGGAGTTGCGCAGGGAACGGGAGCTCCTCGCAGACGCCGAGGAGGTCGCCGCGTTCGGCAGCTGGGCGTGGGACGCGGCGAGCGCGCAGAGCCAGTGGTCGCCGGCCATGCGTCGCCTGGCTGGCCTGCCACCGGGGTTCGCGCCCCTCGACAATGCCGAGATCTATCGGGCGATTCATCCCGAGGACCTTGCCCGCGTGCAGGCCGCCGTCCGTGCCACCATTGCGACGTGTGCGCCGCTGGACGCGGAGTTCCGCATGGTTGGCCCCTTCGGGGACGTGCGCTACGTGCACCTCACCGGGCGCACCGAGCCGGCGGCGGACGGCACCGCCAAACGCGTGGTGGGTGTGGCGCGGGACGAGACGGCCACCCACGCGGCGAGCGAGCAGCTCCGCCTCCAGGCGCATCTGCTCGAGAGCGTGAACGATGCGGTGATCGCGACCGACGCCGAGGGCCGGGTGCGCTACTGGGGCGGCGGCGCCGCGGCCGTGCTCGGATACCGCGTCGAGGAGATGGTCGATCGGACCCTCGAGGGCGTCATTCTCGCCGATACTGTCCGCGAGGATGCCCTTGCCGCGGCGCTCCGCGCCGGCGAGACCTACGAGGGTGACTGGGAAGCTCGCCGGTGCGACGGCGCGCCGGTGTGGCTCCGCGCACGCATCTCCCCGCTGGCGAGCGGAGCGGGAGAGTCCGCCGGGCAGCTCTGGATCGCCCGGGACATCGGCGCGCGTCGGGCGCTCGAGCTCCAGCTTGAGCGGCTCGCCACCGCCGTGGAGCAGGCGCACGAGGCCGTCGTGGTGACGGACCGCGAGGAGCGGATCGTGTACGCCAACGCCGAGTTCGAGCGGACGACCGGGTTCAGCCGGGACGAGGCGCTCGGGCAGCCCGCGGGCTTCATCTCGGCAGGCCGCCAGCCCCGCGCGTTCGGGCAGGCGCGTCGCGCCCTCCTCGACTCCGGTCGGCCCTGGCAGGGGGACCTGGTGGATCGGCGCAAGGACGGCGCGCTCATCACGACCGAGAACACCGTCGCGCCGGTGCGGGAACGGGACGGGGCCGTCAGCGGCTACGTGATGGTGAAGCGCGACGTCACGCGGGAGCGGGCGGCCGAAGCCGACGCGCAGCGCCGGGCCCGCGAGCGGGCGCTGATCGCCGAGACCCTGCAGGGCCTGGGTGGACATCTGGGGCTGGAGGACACGGCCGAGGCGATCGCCGTGCAGGTGCTCAAGCTTCGCGGCATCTCGCTGGCGGCGCTCGTGGCCCTCGATCCGGAGGGGCGATCGTTTCAGCTTGCGATCGTCAGCGAAGGGGGCACCCACCAGCGGTTCGACCTGCCGCCGTCCCGGAGCGCGTACCTGCACGACCGCGGGGTCCTGGGCCCCTGGGTGGAAGCATGGACCCCGCCAGCGGACGGGCACCCCTACGCGGGGCTCTTCGAATCCCTTGGGATCCGGGCCTTCGCCTACGTACCGTTCTCGGAGGGTGGCAGCCTGCTCGGTGTGCTCGCCGCCGGGTCGGCGGCTCCCGACGCGGGCGTGCAGCTCGCTGAGCACCTGCCGGCCCTGGTGGACTTCGCCGCCATCGGCGGGGCATTGCTCGGCCCCGGGGTGCGCGGCCGGCAGCAGACGGCGCAGCGGCGTCTGCATGTCCGCGCGCTGATCGCAAACGGGGCCTTCTCGCCGGTCTTTCAGCCGATTGCCGCGCTGGGCGACGGCACCCTCGAGGGGTTCGAGGCCCTCACCCGGTTCGCCAACGGCACGCCGCCCGACGTCCAGTTCGCCGAGGCGCACGGGGTAGGCATGGGCCTGGATCTCGAGCTGGCCACCCTCGCCGCGGCGCTCAAGGCCGGCGCGCGACGCCCCACCGGGACCTCGCTGCACGTGAACGCCTCGGTCGCCCTGCTGCTGGCCGGGGACCGGCTGCGGACCCTGCTCGACGCGAGGGCGACCGGCCGCCTGCTGATCGAGGTGACCGAGCACGACCGGGTCGGCGACTACGCCGCGGTTCGCCAGGCGGTCGAGCGCCTCGGCCCGGGCGTACGGCTCGCGGTCGACGACGCCGGGGCCGGCTACGCCAGCCTGCGCCACATCCTCGAGCTCGCGCCGACGGTGGTGAAGCTGGACCGTTCCCTGGTGGCCGGGATCGACGGGGACCCGGCCCGGCAGGCAGTGGTCGAGGGGATGCAGCAGTTCGGGAGGCGGGGTGGCTTCGTCCTCGTGGCCGAGGGCATCGAGACCGAGGCTGAACGCGACACGCTGCGCAGGCTCGGCGTTCCGCTCGGCCAGGGCTACCTCCTCGGGAGACCCGGACCGTTGCCCTGAACCGATCAGGGGACGGCACGTTGATCCAGTCGAGCCTGCCTCTGCACCTGGGGAGGCTCAGGCCATGACGAGCCGGTTGCGTCCGTTCCCCTTGGCCGCGTAGAGGGCGCCGTCGGCCAAGGCGACGAGGGCATCGGGTGAGTCGGCCGCATCCCGGTAGGTCCCGCCGCCCAGGCTGACCGTCACGCCGACCCGCAGCTCGCCGTCGTCGACGCACGTCTCACTGACGGCGCGCCGGATCCGCTCCCCGACCTGGGCGACATCGTCCGTGCCGGCACCCGGGAGCAGGACCAGGAACTCCTCGCCGCCGTAGCGGATGAGGACGTCCCCTTCCCGCACGACGCGCCGGCAGGCGCCAGCGACAGCCCGCAGCACCCGATCTCCGACGAGGTGTCCGTAGGTATCGTTGACCGCCTTGAAGTGGTCGAGATCGAGCATCAGGATCCCGAGCGGGTTCTCGGCTCGCACCGCACGGGAGAACTCCTCGCGCAGTCGGGCGAGCCCGAACCGCCGGTTGTAGGCCTCCGTCAGCGGATCCACCGCCGCAAGGCGCTCGAGCCGATCGTGCGCGAGCGCGTTGTTGACTGCGAGGCCGAGGTCGGCCCGCAACTGCTCGAGCAGCCCGAGATCATCGCGCTCGAACCGTCCCGGCGTGGCGAGGATGATCGCCCCCAGGGGTACGCTCTTGAACGTGACCGGCGCAATCACGATCTCGCGGGCTGCCTGGCCGACGAGGAGCGAGTCGACGATCACCCCCGGTGCCTCCACCCGCAGCTGCTCGGTGCGCCCCAGGCGCAGGACCCGCCGGACGTGGTCGCTCCCGGCGAACCCGTCGGCACCGCGCAGGCCGTAGCTCGCCAGGGGCTCGATCCTGTCTTCGCGCACGACGAAGATCGCCCCGGCCTCGGCTCGCGTGATGCGGAGCAGCCCCTCGAGGGCCGCGTCGCCGAGGCCCTCGAGTTCGAACTCGGTCGAGAGCACCGCGCTGAACTCACGCATCGCGCTCTCGACCGCGTGACTCCTCGCCAGCGCTCCGATCAAACGGTTGAAGGCACCCGCGCTGGCGCCGACCTCGTCATCGGAGTCGACCGGAAGGGCGCATCGCTCGGGCTCGCAGGCGCTCCAGTCGTGGCTGAACACCGCCTCGGCCAGCTGCTCTGCGACGGTACCCATCCGCTCGGCAAGGACCCGAAGTCGGCGGCCGACGACGAGGTGGGAGAGCTCGAAGTTGGCGATCCCGACAACGAGCCCGGCGACCATGGTTGAGGCATAGAAGAGCGGCGTCATGACTCGCGCATTGGGCAGTCCCAGGAGCAGGCAGAACGGCGGGAAGACCAGGCCGACGAGCAGCCCGAACCCCATCATCCAGATCGAGAGGTCGGTGAACACGCGACTGGTCAGGCGCGGCATGGAAGGCACTCCATAGGCGGACAGGCGGGACGTCACCGTCTCGCAGCATCGAAGTGGCTGCCCAGGACGGCCATGGCCAGAAAGTCCGGTGCGGTCCGGTCCGATGCGCTCCGGGTGCCCCATCAACACTTGCACGGCGATGCGTGAACCCGGTCGGCCCGACGCCCCCTGACCGGCCCATCGCCGCGGCGGTCTCCATTGCAGAGCTTCGTCGACGAGGTTCAATTCGACGAACCTGCTGCACGCCGCGCAGGCCGTTGTCCAACGGCACACACAGTTCCGTGCCACGAGGGTGGAGGGAATGGGGTGGCCTAGGGGACTTGAACCCCTAACCATCGGATCCACAATCCGATGCTCTGCCAGTTGAGCTAAGGCCACCGCGGAGGCGCCGGCGTCCATGCGACGGCACCACGTGACGCCACACCTCGGTTGGGACACAGGTGGGCGCGCCGAAGTCTACCCCAAACGGCCGCGACGGCGCGTCCGGTGCCGCGCCGGGCACCCTGCGGTCGCGGTCCCGGCGCGAGCCGGTCCCGGCACGACCCGGTCCGGGCCAGGTGAACCTCACCGGCCGTCGTGACGAGACGCAACTGGTACTCACGGCTGGCACCGCACCGGGACGTCCGGGCGGTTGGGAACACCGGGACCAGGGCCTAGCCTGCGGCCATCGCGTCCCCAGCGGACTCGCACGGAGGCCGTTCCACCTTGATCTCGCCGCGCCGCCGCTTCTCCCGGTTCGCCCTGACGGGCCTGGTCGCCCTCGTGATCGTCGGGTGGACGTTCGCGATCCCGGCGGCCTCGGTCGTGCGGGCGTGGGACGGGGGCACGTTCAGCGCCTCCGACGAGAGCCTGCTCTTCTCGCTGACGAACCAGGCGCGCGCGGCCGCGGGCCTGGCGCCGCTCCGCTGGGACAGCCAGCTCGGAACGCTGGCGCGCTGGCGGGCGCAGGACCTGTCGGTCCGCGATTACTTCTCGCACGACATCCCGCCCGGTCCCGGCTTCGCGTCCACCTACGAGCGCGTCTTCTACTACATGGACCAGCGCGGGATCCAGTACGTCCTGGCGGGCGAGAACATCGGCTGGGACAACGCGTCGGACGACCAGGCGACGCCCATGATCCAGCAGATGTTCATGAATTCGCCCGAGCACCGCTCGAACATCCTTGGGGCGTTGTGGGATTCGATGGGTGTCGGTGCCTACAAGGGGACCAACGGGGTCATCGAGTACTGCGTGCTGTTCAAGGAGACGAAGCCCGCCGCCACGCCGACGCCCACGCCCAGGCCGGCCCCGACGCCGACACCGCGTCCGGTCCAGACTCCGCGCCCCGCCCCGGCCGCGACCCGGGCACCGACCCCGGCGCCCACCGGGATACCGGCACCGACCGAGACGCCGACGCCGAGCCCGAGCCCGAGCCCCATCGCCTCGCCCTCGCCCGCTGACCTGGCGCCGGCCGACACGACCGCCCCGGCCGGTTCCGCGACCGAGCCCCCGGCCCAACCGTCGAGCGCGCCGGCCGCGGCGCCGGTGGGCGCGACCAGCCAGCGCGTCGTGGATGATGCGCCGCCGCCGAGCCTGCTCGAGTCGCTGATCGGCGGGCTGCTGGGGGCGACCCCCGGCCGCTAGCCCCGTACGCCCCCTCGGGGGTGACCGCGTCGCGCGCTCCCCGGTACACTGCCCGGATGCCGCCGATTCTCGAGGCACGTGACCTCACCAGGACCTATCGTGCCGGCGAGGCGGAGGTCCATGCGCTCCGGGGCGTCTCGCTGGCCGTCCAGCCGGGCGAGTTCGTCGCGCTGATGGGTCCCTCCGGCAGCGGCAAGACCACGCTGCTCCAGCTGCTGGGCGGGCTGGACCGGCCCACGTCCGGCGAGGTCGTTCTCGACGGCGTGACCATCTCTACCCTCGACGACGACCGGGCCACGCGGCTGCGCCGCGAGAAGACCGGGTTCGTGTTCCAGGCGTTCAACCTGGTCCCGCTGCTCTCGGCCCGGGAGAACGTCGCCCTGCCGTTCCTGCTGGCCGGTCGCGATCCGCGCGCCGGCGATGCGGGGACGCGGGTCGACGAGGCGCTCGGGCTGGTCGACCTGGGGTCCAAGGCCGACCGCCGGCCCGACGAGCTCGCGTTCGGCGAGCAGCAGCGGGTCGCGATCGCGCGGGCCATCGCCGGCCGGCCCGCGATCCTCTTCGCCGACGAGCCGACCGGCAACCTGGACTACGCCACCGGCAACGAGATCCTCCAGTACCTCTACCGCTCGTGCGCCGAGCGTGGTCAGACAGTGGTGCTGGTCACGCACGACGCGCAGGCGGGCGCCTATGCCGACCGGGTGCTGTTCCTGCGGGACGGGCACATCCTCGATGAGATCGGGCTGGGGCGCCGCGCGGAACACCCGGCGCGGCCCCTGATCGAGCGGCTCGCACTGCTGGGGCAGTAGCCGCCGATGCGCGATCCGCGAGGGCTGGGCTGGCGGGCACTCCGTCGCCGGCCGCTGCGCACGGCCCTCACGGTGGCCGGCATCGCCATTGGCGTCGCGCTCGTCTTCGCCGCGCTCTCGGTGGACGCCGCGGCGTCCAGCGGTGCCGCCGGCTACGCGCGGGAGATCTCCGGCCGTGCCGACCTGGTCGTGCGGGCATTCGGGGAGGGGACCCTGTCGTCCGCGAGCCTGGCCGCGGTCTCCGGCACACCGGGTGTGCTCGAGACGTCGCCGCAGGTCCGGCGCCCCACGTTCGCGTCCGGCCAGGGCGGGCCACTCGGCACGGTGACGCTGGTGGGCGTGGATCCAGCCGCCGACCGTGCGCTCCACGACGAGGCGCTGACCACCGGCACCCCGCTCTCGGTGGGTGATCCGGCAGGCGCTCTCGTCCCCGCGTCCTGGGCGCAGGACCACGGCCTGTCGGTGGGCTCGCGGATGACACTCGTCGGCGGTGGCGGCGAGCACACCTTCACGGTGCGCGGCCTGCTCGCCGGTTCGGGCCCGGCGCTTGCCGATGACGGCCGTCTCGTGTTCACGACGATCGACGCGGCGCGGTCCCTCTTCGCGGTCGACGCAGGGGCGGCCGACCTGGTCGAGGTGCGCGTGGATCCCGCGGTCGGGGTCGCCGAGGTCGAGACGCGGCTGGAGAACCGCCTGACCGCGCAACCGTACCTGCTGTCGACGGCGGCGGACGAGGCGGCCGCGCTCGGTGGAGCCACCCAGGACGTCGGGTCCGGGCTGCTGCTCGTGGCGGCGATCGTGCTCTTCGTCGGCGCCCTGCTCGTGGCCGACGCGCTCGCGATGTCCGTTGCCGAGCGCACCCGCGAGGTGGGGCTGCTCCGGTCGGCGGGCGCGACGCGCGGCCAGGTGCACTGGATGGTGCTGGAGGAGGCGCTGTGGCTGGGGGCCGGCGGCACCGTGCTGGGGGTGGTGCTGGGGGCCGCGGCCGCCGCGGTGCTCGCCTCGATGGTCCGGTCGCTCACAGGTGCCCCGATCGGGGGCGCCGGCCTCGATCCGACCGCGCTGGGGATCGCGGTCCTGCTCGGGCTGCTGGTCACCCTCGGCGCCGCCCTCGAGCCAGCCTGGCGCGCCGGCCGGGTGCCTCCGGTCGAGGCGCTGCGCCGGGGGCCCGCGCTGTCCGCACCAGCCCCGCGACTGCGGCGGCTGGCGGTCGCCGGCACCGGGGCCGCGCTGGTGGGGCTGGCCGTACTGGTCGCGGGTGGCTGGGCGGGCGCCGGCGCCCCGGCCGCCGCCGGCTCGAGCCCCGGGCCGCTCGGAGCCCAGGAGCTGGTGGCCATCGGGGGAGCGCTGGGCATCCTCGTGTTGCTGCTCGTCGCCGGCCTCGTCGCCCCGGTCGTGCTGCGCATCGCGGGCGCACTGGTGGCGCTGGTGGCCCTGCCGTTCCGGCGGTCGGTACGCGCCGAGTTGCGCCTCGCCCGCGGGGCGGTCTCCCACGATCCCGGGCGCATCGCGGTGACGTTCGCCGCGCTCACGGTGGGGCTCGCGCTCGTGGTCGCGCTGGCAGGCGTCGCGGAGGGGACCCGGCGGGCCG
>JAJYDP010000085.1 GCA_021777365.1 Chloroflexota bacterium
CTTCTCGGGCATCACCGCCGAGGAGGCGCTGTACATCAGCGCGGTCGTGCACCAGGCCAACATCGACGTCGACGAGAAGGGGACCGAAGCTGCGGCCGCCACCGCGGTCATTGGCAGCACGGCCGGCCCCGGCTACCAGGGGCCCTGGCCCGAGCTGCGCGTCGACCGGCCCTTCCTGTTCGCGTTGCGCGACCGCGCGACAGGCGCGGTCCTGTTCCTGGGTCGCGTGACCGACCCGACGGCGAGGTAGGGAATGTGGTGGTCCGACGCATGCCGATGAACGGACCTGGTCTCGCCGTGTTCCGTCTCGGACTGGCGGTCGCCGCCGGAGGTCGTCGGCGGGCGCGCTGGACGGTCCGATGCGGTCCGACGAGCGGCGCCTGGCAGGGTGGCGGGCGCGGCCAGCCCTATCGGAGCGAGGTGCTTGCCTTCCAGGCCGGCCAGACCGTGCGCCTGATCAACGCCGTCTACTGGTCGCGTGTCGGCATCGGCGCCGTTGGCCGCACGCAGGCCGCTCCGTCGGTCGCCGTCGCGTCCGGCGTGCCGCAGGCGGCGGACGGCTGCCCGACCTCGTGAGACGGTTCACGGCCTCCGTGGGAGACCCGAGGGGGACCCACGTGGATGCTCGGAGACGCTGGATCGTGGTGCTTCTGGTCTGCAGCGCCATGACGGCCGGGTGCGTCGCGTCGTCCATGAACGGGCCGTACGCGGTCTCGATCGCGCCCGGGCTGCATCCGAGCAGAAGCGCCGATGATGCGGTGCGCATCACCCGTGACTACCTCGACGCGCAGACGCCGCTGATCGCCGCGCCGCAGCTGCACGTCGCCCCGACGGTGACCGCGGTGTGGGCCATTCGCGCGGCGCAGGCACACCTGCTCGACGACTGCATCCCGTCACAGCGTTCCGATCAGATCGTGTGGGTCACCAGGGGCCAGGGGGACTATCTCAACCTTCGCGACCATCCGTGGTCGCCGATCCCGCCGCAGGCCGAGCAGCCGGATCCAACGTGGCTCACGTGCGGCGGCCCGGGCCCTGCCGGCACGATCGTCATCGACGATGCCACCGGGCAGATCCTCGGCGTCTACCCGAGCGTGCCGGTCTATCCTCACCCGACTGCTCTCCCGAGCTGAGTGTTCGATGCCCGACCCGACAATGGCCGCTCACGACCTCCCGCTCCTGGCCCCGCCGGCCGACCAGCTCCAGGCCCGGCTGGTGGACCAGGCGCTGGTGACGAACCTCGACGGCTCGCCGCTCGATCCCGAGCGGGTGTGGCCCTCTCGGCGCACGCTGGCAGTGACGGGCGTCGCGCTCGTCCTCCTCCTCGACACGGCGCTGCGGGGTGCCGAGTTGTACTGGCTCCTCGCTGCCGGCCAGGGGTGGAGCTGGGCCTGGGCGCCGGTGCTCGGGCTGTCCTGGCTGCGCGGCCTGGCTCTGCTCCTGCTTCCGGCGGCGCTCCTGGCCCGCCGGGCCGACGCGGCGCGAGCCTGCCCGACGCTCCTCGCCGCCACCCTCGTGCTGGCGGCGAGTGAGGCGTGCGCGGCGGCAGCGCTGGTGCCGTGGATCCTGTTCGGGCTCGCCGGACTGCCAGCGTACTCCCTGGCGTGGGTGGGGCTCCTGCTGGCGCTGCAGGTCGGGGGCCATGTCCTCGGCGACGCGGCCCTGACCGCCGGGCTGGCCCTGCTGGCCCTCGGGTTCGGCCGACTGACGGGACCCACCGGTCGCGCCGTGCGCGCCCAACGTCGCGGGGACGGACGGCGCCTCGCCGTGGTCCTCGTCGTGCCGGCGGGCGCGGTCAGCCTGGCCTACGCCCTCCTCGCCCTGACCGGCCACTGGGCTCAGGCGCCGCTCTCCGCCCTGCTCGACCTCCCGTCGGCCGTGCTGCTGCCGCTCGCCGGGGCCTGGCTCGCGCATGTCACCGTGCAGGGGCGCTCCGGCGTCCCCTACCCGCGGCGCGCCTGGACGCTGGCGGCCGGGGCCGGGGTCCTCTGGTTCGGGACCGCGCTCCTGACGGAAGGAGCCATCCCGCTGGGCCTGCTCGCGCTTCCCGTCTGGGCCGCCGCTGGCGACTTCATCCTCACGGTGCAGGCGTTGCTCGCCGCCCTCGCGACGGTGGGTCTCCTGCTCGCGTTATGGTGGGGCGTGGCCGGCGAGCCACGCAAGGGCAGCGCTCGGATGGTGGGGACCGCGCATCAACCAGCCCCTGCACGTGCGGCTGATGGGACGCCGGTTGCGGGCGGTGACGGGTGATGCAGGCCCTGGCGTCGAGCCCGAGGCACTATCTCGGTGAGCAGCGCGAACTGTGTCGGCCACGGGCCGCTCGCGCGCCCGTCGCGCGGCCGTCCGAGCAGATACCCCTGCCCATACTGCACCCCCAGCGAACGCAGCGTGGTGAACTCGGCCTCGGTCTCGATCCCCTCCGCGACGAGGCTGATGTGTCGCTTCGCCCCGAAGTAGCACATGCCCGCGATGAGTGCCTGGCGTGCTGGATCGGCATCGATTCCCCGGACGAGACCGAGATCGAGCTTCACGAGGTCTGGCTCGAGTTCGACGACGTGCCGCAGACTCGCATAGCCTGCCCCGGCGTCGTCAACGGCGAGCCGGATGTCCGAGCCAAGCAGCTGCAGCCGCGCCCGCAGCAGGCCGTAATCATCGATCGCCACATGCTCAGTGATCTCGAGCACGATCGGCCGCTCGCATCGACTGAGCATGACTGTGAGCTCAGGGGAGCCGACCAGATCCGGCGACACGTTCAGGCTCAGGTACGTGCCTTCGGGAAGGACTGTGGCCCCTGCAAGGGCCGCGGTGAGCGTGGCCACCTCGAGCGCGGTCCCCAGTCCGACCTGAGCAGCGGCCGTGAACACGTGATCCGGCCGGCGCCCGTCCGTGAAGCGCATCAGGGCCTCGTGGCCGACCACGGCGCCCGTGTGGAGCTCGACGATGGGCTGGAAGAAGGGCGCGAACGCCCCTTGATCGAGGAGCGCCTGAACATCCGCCCGAGCGGCGGCGGCATCCTGGCGCGCGGCCAGCCCTGGCGCGAGCAGCGTCCCGAGGATAGAGGCGAACGTGGTGAGCCCAGGCAGGTGCTCGATCAACTCGTCTGGGCTCACACTGTCGTGGCTGCCGAAGCCGACGATGCCCAGGAGCCCCTGTGGACCCCTGAGGGGGGCGGTGGCCCCGAGGCGCAATCCGGTCGCGGCGACCACCTCGCCATACGTCCCGCCGACAGGGTGCCTGCGCCAGTCGTCAGTCCACGGCCCGGCCGCGGCACGCTCACGGAGGTAGCGTGCGCGCTCGATGGGGATGAGCCGACCGGGCGGAAACGCGCCGGCAAGCTGCCCCGCGATCCCGAGCACCTGTGCGTGGTCCCCGGCGAAGACCGTCACCCAGACCGAGTGCACGGTGGGAAGCTCCACCATTGCCGCGCACGCGGTGGCGGCGATCGCCTCGGGCGCTGCGCCCGGGTCGAGGTGTGCGAGCGCGCCTTCGATCGCCGCGCGCTCGTGAGCACGTCGCGCCAACGCGCGCTCGAGGCTGCGCTCGCGGCTCACGTCGCGATCGGCCTGCACGTAGTGCGTGATCCGACCATCGGCATCGCGAATGGCCGAAACGACCGACTCGACCTCGACAGGGGTGCCGTCGCTGCGCCGGTTCACCAGCGAGCCACTCCAGTTTCGGCCGGACGCAATCTGCTCGTGGAATGCCGACCAGGACGACGCGTCGCGCTGACCGCTGTCGAGGATGCGTGCGTTCTGGCCCAACACCGCTGCGGGCTCGTAGCCATACAGGCGGGTGAAGGCGTGGTTGACGTAGGTGACCGTGCCGTCGGGGTCGATGACCACGATCGAGTCCGCGGTCTGTTCGAGGGCCTGTGTCCGCAGGGCCACGTCCCCCATGAGCGTGCGATTCTGCGCGCGCAGCATTTCGTGGAGTGTGCGACTGTGCAGCAGGTTACGCACGCGCAAGACGACCTCTCCTGCGTCGAACGGCTTGGTGAGGAAGTCCGCCGCTCCGCTCGCCAGGGCGCGGTCTCGCACCGTGCGATCGAGATCGCCCGTCAATACGAGGACGGGCAGGTAGCCATCGGCGCCCACCTGAGCGCTGATCGCCGCAAGCACCTCCAGTCCATCAGCGCCGGGCAGGTGGAGATCGAGCAGGATGAGGTCAGGCTCGACCGCCGCGACAGCGGCGAGGAGTGTCTCGCCATCGGCGAAGGCGTGGACGTCCGCATAGCCGGCGCGTCCCAGAATCCGCTCGAGAAGGAGCCGGTTCGCGGCATCGTCCTCGGCGACGTAGAGGCGAGCCATGGGGAGTGTTTCGGCGACCGTTTCCATCGGTTCAGGCTCGGGCCGCCAGTGCCTGATCGACGAAGCCCAGGAACTCGCCCACGTCCAGCGGCTTGGTGAGATAGCCGAAGGCACCCGCCTCGGTCAGCCGGGTGATCTGCGTCTTCGTCGCATCGGCCGAGACCACGATGACCGGGATCGCGCGTGTCTCCGGATACGTGCGCAGAAGGCTCAGCACCTCGGCGCCAGAGAGGTCCGGCAGGTGGAGATCGAGCAGGATCACGTCTGGCCGGTGCTCGCGCGCGAGCTCCAGGCCCAGCCGCCCTTGCATCGCGGTGAGGACGCTGAGCTCCGGTCGGCGCGCGAGAATCCGCTCGACGAGCTTGAGGTTCGGGAGGTTGTCCTCGATGTGGAGGACGACACGCCGATCGCCGGCCGGCTCAGGGCTCCCCTCAGGCGAGCGGTGGGTGCGGTCGTAGCGCTCAAGGGGGCCCTCGGTGAGCGCAAGCTCGACCCAGAACGTCGAGCCGACACCGAGCGCGCTCTCGACGCCGATCCGGCCGCCCATCGCCTCGACGAGCCCCTTCGAGAGCGCCAGGCCCATGCCGGTTCCCTCCACGCTGCCCTGCTCGGCGCCGAGGCGCTCGAAGGGCCGGAAGAGCCGATCGAGCCGCTCGGGCGGGATGCCGAAGCCGGTGTCGGCCACTGCGAGACGGAGCTGGTCGCCGCGCGCGGCGCAGTGGACGCTGACCGAGCCGCCTTCGCGGTTGTACTTGATCGCGTTCGACAGCAGGTTGAGCAACACCTGCTTCAACCGCTGGCGATCGGCGAGCACGTGGCGGGCGCAGGTCGCCTCGCTCGCGTCGACGGTGACACCCCGCCCGTCGCCCAGCGGGCCGACCAGCGCTACGAGATCGTCGAGCAGGTCACCCACGGCTACCGGCTCGGGCGAGATCGTCATCTGGCCGCTCTCGATGCGGCTGATGTCGAGGACCTCGTTGATGAGTTCGAGCAGGTGCCGACCGGCCCGCGTGATGTGGTGGACGTTCTCGCGCTCCTCGTCGGGCAGCGGCTCCATCTCGAGGAGCTGGGCGAAGCCGAGCACCGCGTTCAAGGGGGTCCGCAGCTCGTGGCTCATGCGCGAGAGGAACTCGCTCTTCGCGAGGCTGGCCGCCTCGGCCGCTCGCCGTGCCGCCTCACGCGCGGCCGCAGCCTCACGGCGAGCGGTGTGGTCGATGAGAGTCGAGCGGCTCATAGCGAAGTGGCCGTCCGCGTCGCGCACGGCGGTGGCGCCCAGGAGCACGGGCAGGACCGTGCCGTCCTTGCGCACGAAATCGAACTCGAGGTCGCGGACCCAGCCGCGCTCCAGGAAACCTGGGAAGTTGGCGCGGAACGTCTCGAGGCTCGCGGGAGTCATCAGCTCATCGATCCGCTTCACCCCGACGAGCTCGTCCTTCGCGTAGCCGAGCCAGCGCAGCTCGGTGTCGTTCATGCGGACGATGACGCCCTGCGCGTCGACCGAGTGGTACCCGCAGGGGGCCTCGTTGTACAGATCGTCGAGCTCGGCGAGGGCCGCCCGCAGCTCAGCCTCGGCCGCCGTGCGGTCGCTGACGTCGAGGCAGTACACGAGCGTGCTCGCGGGCCGACCATCGGCGTCGAGCTCGGGCAGAAGGACGCTCTCGAGCCAGATCGTCCGGTCGTCGGGCGCGAGGAAGCGCCACGTCATCGCCCATTGCGCGGCCCCAGTCGCCTGCGCCGCCCGTCCGGCCGCCGCAATCGCGTCGACATCGTCGGGGTGGACATGCGAGCGCCACCAGTCCGTGCTCCCGACGACCTCCTCGGGGTGGTAGCCGAGGATCCGTTCGACGTTCGGGCTGACATAGGTCGTCGTGAGGCCCGGCAGTGAGAGCCGCAGGATGAGGACCGGGCCGGTCGCGATGAGATGCTCGAGGAAGCCGCGCGCCTCCTGCAGCTCGCGCTCGCGCTGGACGAGCAGCGTCCCAGCCTGGGTGAGCGTTGCCCCGAGCCGGCCGATCTCGTCGGCCCCCGCGGGGAGCTCGCCCGGTATCTCGCCTCGCACGAGCTCATGTGCCGCCCGCTCGAGTCGACGGGTGCGCTCGACGATCCCGCCACTCAAGAGCAGGACCGCGAGGAGCCCGCCGCCCAGGCCGCCGAGCAAGCTTGCCCCGACGACGAGGGTACCCGCCGACCGCGCGGCATCGAGCGCCGTCTGCCGCTCGGCGAGCAACGCGTCCTCCGCGCCGGTCATCGCCGCGACCTGCGCGCGAACGGCGTCCGTCGCGGCACGACTCTGGGCGAGGAGCGGCCCGAGGACGTCTGGCGCCCCACCCGTGTTGGGTGCCGCGGCGCGGAGCTGCGCGAGGAGCCCGAGCGATTGGGCGGCGAGCTGGCGCAGGGTCGAGGCACGCGCTTCCTCCGCCGGGTTGTCGGCAACGAGCGCCGTCAGTTGGTCGAGCGTCGCGGGTAAGCTCGATTGCGCCTGCGTGTACGGTCCGAGAAACTCCGCCTGGCCGGTGAGCAGGTAGCCGCGGACGCCGGTCTCTGCGTCGAGGAGCAACGTCAGGGCATCCCCGAGCTGCGCCTTCACCCCGACCGTGTGGGTGACGAGGCTGGAGGTCTGCTGCTCCTGGCGTTGTGCCCAGCCGAAGCTCAACGCCGCCACGAGGAGTGCGGCGAGCGGGACCGCTGCTACCGCCAGCGCCTTCGTGCGCAGCGATCGGTCCGCCCAGAAGCGAGCAAGGCGCCTCATGCGAGGCGCGCCCAGTCGCGCACCCACCCGGATTGGAGCGGGCGACGATGGATCCATCCGGCCGGAAGAACCCGTGCCGGCACCGTCGAGACGCGCACAGTCGCTCACGTGATCGCCCGGCAAATGCCGGACCACTTGTGGGATTGTCCACTGGCGTTCGAGAGCCGTCCGGGGCTCGATGGTACCAGCGGCATAGGGACCGCGTGGCGACTCCTCCTCCGCACCGATGGGGTGGGAGGGATGGCCGGTCCCGACGATGTCGAGGCCCGCCGCAGTTGCTGCCTCCTGATGCCGACAGTGGCCACGGACAAACGGATCACGACGCGGTCGGGCACGCGGGACTGCCGCTGCACGTCGGTGGCGGGCATGACAACAAGTTGCCCAATCACTCTCATGTTCGCTCACCCGGAGACCCGCGCAGACGTCGAACCGCTCCCCTCCTCCGCGCTCAAGCAACAGCCGCGTGCTACACTCGCGCGCCGTGGACAGGTTCGATGTTGGCCGTTCGGGGGTGGGGTCGTGACGCCATGTCTGACGCCACTCTGGTGTCATCAGGTGGCTGCAAGCGGTATCGTCTGACCGGTTCACCGAACGCGGAGAGGTCGCATAGAGGCCTAGTGCGGCGGTTTGCTAAACCGTTGAGTGGGGTAACCTGCTCCGAGGGTTCGAATCCCTCCCTCTCCGCCAGTTCCTGCGCGCCCGTAGCTCAGTGGATAGAGCGTCAGGTTGCGGACCTGAAGGCCGTGAGTTCGAGTCTCGCCGGGCGCGCCACCTCTTCCCGCCTGGCTCATGCCCCACCGCCCGCGCGCCCGCCACCGGCTGCCGTGCAGGCTCGGCAGGATTCCCGCCGCGCGGCCCTCCGGTTCCACCAGCAGCACCCTCTACGGGACACCGTCGACCAGGAGCGAGCGGGTCGAGAGCGTCACGGCTGGAGCCGCTCGACCAGATAACGGATCGCGCCGGGGTAGCGGTACTCGATCGCCCCGTGCCCCGCGTCGAACAACTCGAAGAACGGCTCCGAAGCCCCGGTGTCCGCCACGGCCTGCCGGTAGGCCTCGGCGCCGAGGTCCAGGAAGTACTCGTCGTGGGTCCCCGCGTCGATGTAGATCGCGCGCAGAGAACGGACCGCGTCGGCGTGCGCCGGCACCATCCGCACCGGATCCCAGCGGAGCCAGCGCTCCCACACGTCGGGGACCAGCCGGCCGGTCGTCGGATCGAACGGCAGCCGGACGGAGCCGTCCGGGTCGGCCGAGTAGCACGCCGCCATCGCCCACTGGTTCACCAGGATCCCGTCGGCCGGGCGGGACATCGCCGGTCGCCGCCGGAAGTCCTCCCAGAACCGCTCGAACGACCCCTGGTAACGGTCGCGAAGGACACGCGCCGCCTGGCCGAACTCGGGCAGGTAGCAGACCTCGAACAGCGCGTCCCCGGCGTGCGTCGCCAGCCCGCCCCACTGGTCGGGACGGAGCATCGGGGTGACCATCGCACCGTACCCGCCGCTCGACTTCCCGGCGACTCGTCGTAGCCGGGCGGGAGATACACCCAGATCGGGCGATCGGCGGGATCGCCGAGAGGGTTGCCGCGGAGCACGCGGCTCTCCAGGACCGCCTCCTCGAGACGGCCGGCGAACGGACGGGCCCAGGGTTGCATGCGATCCCCCTCTGGCCGACTGGGTCGTGTCGGCGGGCGGGCCGGGGCTGGAGGAGCCGGTAGCGGGAGAGTAGCCCCACTCGGCCCGCCCGGTCGACGGCGGCGTCCGGCCCCGGCCCCTTCCGGCCACCCCATCCCCGCCGACGGAGTCGCGCCGCACCCTGGCGCAGGGTTCCGCACGGGGTCGGCCTCCGAGTTCATCCCGGTGGCCGTCCGCACGCCACTTCCCGCGCACTTCTTCCCGCGCCACTTTCCACGATCCATGAACAGCACTGGGCGTCCGGTGGGCTGCGTGTTCGCCGGCAACGTTTCCACGATCAGTGAACAGGGATCGGGCGCCAGGGCTTGACAGAACCGGGCTCGTCGAACGCCAGGGCTCGTCGGGTGTCAGTCGGGCCACGGATGGTCAAACGCCAGGGCGTGTCAGGCCACGGCTCGTCAGGCCAACGGCGGTTGCATGCTGCGTGACCGAGGGCCGGGCGGGGCCGTATTGCCGGTCTGTCGTCGCGGGGGTGCGCTGGCGCAGGCGCCAGCACGAGAAGCCTCCGCTGTTCACTGATCGTCGAATTGCGCACGCCGAGCCACGGGGCCGTCGCATTGCGCGCTCACCGAGCCACCGGCTCCCGCCTTGCGCCCCGCCCTCGTTGACACCCCCGCGCCACCTCGCGTACTGTTCGCGCACCGTGAGAACGTTCTTCTTCTTTTACCGCGGCCCGGCATGACCGCTCGGGGGTCCTGAGACCCGAGCCGGGTCGTGCCGGGTGGGCAGAGGTCTCGGACCTCTGCTTTTTTGTTTATCCGCAGCGGGAAGCGCCGGGAAGGGTCGGTCAGATGTTCGTCGTGATGGCCGTGGGGGCGAGCGAGGCGGAGGTCAACGCCGTGAAGGCGCAGGTCCTCGCCGAAGGGCTGCACCCCCACGAGAGCCCGGGGACTGACCGGGTCGTGATCGCCGTGGTGGGCGACGTGGGCCCGCGCAAGCAGGCCCTCATGTACCGGCTCTCGGCGCTGCCGGGCGTGGAGTCGGTGACGCCGATCACGCGGCCCTTCAAGCTCTCCAGCCGGGAGTTTCACCCGCGGGACACCGTCATTCGCGTGGGCAGCGCCACGATCGGAGATGGGTCGCTCACGGTGATGGCCGGGCCGTGCTCCATCGAGAGCCGGGAGCAGCTCATGGAGACCGCCCTGGCCGTCGCCGCCGAAGGCGCCACCGTGCTCCGCGGCGGTGCCTTCAAGCCGCGTACCAGCCCCTACTCGTTCCAGGGGCTGGGCGTGGAAGGGCTCCGCTACCTCGCGGAGGCCGGCCGCGAGACCGGGCTGCCGGTCGTGACGGAGGTCATGGAACCCGGGCAGGTCGACGCCGTGAACCGCTACGCCGACATCCTCCAGATCGGCACCCGCAACATGCAGAACTACTCGCTGCTGCAGGCGGTGGGCAGGATCGATGCCCCGGTGATGCTGAAGCGCGGCTACGGCGCCACCATCGAGGAGTGGCTCATGGCGGCCGAGTACATCGTGTCGGCCGGCAACCCCAACGTGATCCTCTGCGAGCGCGGGATCCGCACCTTCGAGACGTACACCCGGAACACGCTGGACATCTCGGCGGTCCCGCTGCTCCACCACCTCACGCACCTGCCGGTGATCGTCGACCCGTCCCACGCTACCGGCAAGCGCTGGCTGGTGAAGCCGATGGCGCTGGCCGGCGTGGCGGCGGGCGCGGACGGGATCATGGTCGAGGTGCATCCACGTCCCGAGACCGCGCTGTCGGACGGCGAGCAGTCGCTGACGCTCGACCAGTTTCGAGAGCTGATGCCGGCACTGCGCGCCATCCACCGGGAGGTGGGCGGCCTCCACCGCGACCCCGTCCTCGAGACCGCCGCGCTGGGCGTCGGCGGCTCGAGCAAGCACTGATCCGGCACCGTTCGTCATGCTCGCCAGCCCCGGCGCCTCGTCCAGGACCGTGGTGCACCCGGCGGCGCGACTGCGCGGGACCCTCCGCCTGCCCGGCGACAAGTCGATCACCCACCGCGCGCTGATCCTCGGCGCGCTGGCGGAGGGTGAGTCGCACGTGTACGGAGGCTCGGACGGGCTCGACTGCAACAGCACGGCGGGCGTGCTTGCGGCGCTGGGCGTGACCATCGAGCGGCTGGGGCACGCCGGCGGCGGCCGCGTGGACCGCGTGGTGCGTTCACCCGGGCGGCAGGGCTGGCACGAGCCGGCCGGTATCCTGGATGCGGGGAACTCCGGCACGACGCTCCGGCTCATGTCGGGCGTGCTCGCCGGGACCCCGGTGTACGCCGTTCTGGACGGGGACGCTTCGTTGCGTGGCCGTCCGGTGGCCCGTATCATCGAGCCGCTGCGTCGCATGGGCGCGACGCTCCACGCCCGGGCCGCAGACACTCTTCCACCCCTCACCATCGTGGGGCGTTCGTCGCTCTCGGCGATCGCCCACCGTACGCTCGTCCCCAGCGCGCAGGTCAAGTCGGCCGTCCTGCTCGCCGGGCTGTCGGCCGAGGGGATGGTGGAGGTGCGCGAGGCGGTCGCCACGCGCGATCACACGGAGCGCATGCTCCGGGCGCGCGGAATCGACGTTCGGGAGGGGCCGGCAGACGGCGAATGGGTGGTCAGAATGGAGGACGGCGGCACCGTGCAACCGCGCGACGAACGGGTCCCGGGTGACATCTCGGCGGCCGCGTTCTGGCTGGTGGCCGGCGCGGCCCACCGGGACGCGGAGCTCACGCTGGAGACCGTCGGCGTCAATCCCACCCGACGCTGGGTCGTCGATCTGCTGCGGCGGATGGGCGCGGAGATCCGCGAGCAGCCGCTGGCGACCGACGGGACCGAGCCGATGGCGACGCTGACCGTCTCGACGAGCGACCTGCGGGCGATCGACCTGGGGCCGGGCGACGTTGCCCGCGCGATCGACGAGATCCCCGCCCTCTGCCTCGCGGCCGCCTGCGCGCGCGGGACCACCCGCATCCGCGGTGCCGGCGAGCTCCGCCGCAAGGAGAGCGACCGGATCGCGGGGATCGCCGGCGGTCTCACCGCGCTGGGTGCGCGCGTGGCCGTGGACGGCGACGACCTGGCGATCGAGGGGCGGCCGGACCTGCCGGCGTTCGGCCTGGCCGGCGCCCCGGTTCAGACGCACGCTGATCACCGCCTCGCGATGCTGTTCGCCGTGGCCGGGCTCCTCGCGGAGGGTGAGATGGCACTCGATGACGCCGCATCAGTCGCGGTCTCCTATCCGGGCTTCTTCACCGATCTGGAAAGGGTGCGCGCATGACCAAGCGAGTCGTCCTCATCGGCCACCCGGTCGCCCACTCGTTCTCGGCGCAGATGCAGCAGGCCGCGTTCGACG
>JAJYDP010000086.1 GCA_021777365.1 Chloroflexota bacterium
GGCAACGAGCCCCTCCGCCTGCCGCCGGACCCTGGGGTCCTCCTCGTAGTAGGAGTGCGTGACGATCAGGATCCGGGGATGCGCGCCGGCAGGGGTCACGGCGGGCATGCTACCGCAGCCATCCAGGGGAGCCAGGCCGGCGGCGCGCTACGAGGAGGCGAGCTCGTCCAGCGTGACCGGCGGCGGCAGCACGACCGCCTCCCTGGCGGCCTCTTCCTCGGCGAGCCGCGCCTTGCGCTTCCGGACGCGATCCTTGTAGAACTCGACGGTCGCCTGCGGATCGCCCTCGTAGAGCACCTGCCCGAGCTCCATCAGGATCGCGCGGTTGCAGTACTCCGACACCGAGTTGAGGTCGTGCGTGACCAGGACGATCGCCCGCGCTCGCCCGACGAGGTCGCGGATCCGCTGCTGGCTCCGGGCGCGGAAGTCCTCGTCGCCCGTGCCGAGCACCTCGTCGAGCAGCAGGATGTCCGGGGCGATGGCGGTTGCGATCGAGAAGCCCAGGCGCGCCCGCATCCCCGAGGAGTAGGTCCGTACCGGCGCGTCGATGAACGGGCCGATGTCCGCGAACTCGATGATCGATGGGGTCAGCTCGCGCATGACGCGGTGGCGGATTCCCATGAAGGCGCCGATCAGCGCGATGTTCTCCCGCCCCGAAACCTCCATCTCGAAGCCGGCACCCAGCGTCAGCAGCGAGGAGACCCGCCCGCTCACCCGGATCGAGCCCTCGTCCGGGGCCAGGATCCCCGCGAGCGCCAGCAGAAGCGTGCTCTTGCCCGCGCCGTTGGGACCGAGCACGCCGAGCGACTCCCCGTGGGCGATCCTGAAGTCGACGTGGCGGAGCGCCCAGAAGTAGCGGTCGTCCCGCTGCCGGCGGCCGACCCATTCGGCGAGCGATCCCTTGATCGTGGTGCGCCGCGTCAGGTGCAGGTTGTAGCGGACGCCGAGGTCGCGGACGTCGATGGCGTAGGCAGAGCCAGGCATCAGAGGATCTTCGCGAAGCCGGTCTCGATCCGCTTGAAGACCCAGATCGAGAACATGAGGAGGACGAGGGAGACGATGAGCACGACGCTGAGCCCGATCCAGTCGGGGGACGTGCCGTAGTAGGCCACGTTACGGTACGAGGTCAGGATGTAGGTGAACGGGTTGAGGCCCAGGACGTACCCGAAGACGCTCCCCTTCAGCGCGCTGACCGCGTAGATCGCCGGCGACATGTAGAACCACACGCGGGTGACGTGGCGCAGCAGGTTCTGCACGTCCCGGTAGAAGGCGTTGACGCCGGAGAAGAAGATCGCCAGCGCCAGGGTGAAGGCGTACTGCACGGCGGCGATGACCGGGAGCGTCAGCAGCCAGGGGCTGAGGCGGCCGGGATACACGAGGTAGAGCACGGCCAGCGACAGCAGCCCGAAGCCGAAGGTGATCGTCCCCGCGAGGGTCGCTGCAGCCGGGAGCACGAGCTTGGGGAACTGGATCTGGCGGATCAGGTTGCCGCGCGCCGTCACCGACGTGGTGGCATCCAGCAGGGACGTCGAGAACCACTGCCACGGCAGGATCGCCGCGAACAGGAAGAGCGGCGCATCGGCGATCTGCTTCTGGAAGACCACCGTGACCAGGATCGAGTAGATGGCCATCGAGAAGAAGGGATCGATGAGCCACCACAGCTGCCCGATCACGGTGTCCGCGTGGGTGCGCTTCAGGTCGGTCCCCACGAGGTACTGGAGGAGGCGCCCCCGCGTCCGCAGATCCTGGAGTCCCCGGATCACGAGGCGGACGCCGTCGAGGCGCATGAACAGCTCGCGGAAGCCGGGGGGCCGTTGGGCCGCGGCGGGTCGGGCGTCGGGAGCCACCCGGGCGGGAGTCGTCATTGGCAGCCGGAACGGTAGCATGGGTGGCCCGGGCACGTCCGCTCTGCGCGGCCGAGTCGCCCCGTCCCGGCGTCGCCGGACCCGACGGCACGGGGCGGAGGCTCCGGCATCGGAGTACTGTGTCGCACTGGTCCCCAGGAAGGAGCGTAGCTGCGCGACATGGCATCACAGCGACCATCGGACGACACCCGCTTCGAGGGCATCGGCGACTGGCTGGTGAGCCGCGGCCAGGATGCCCTCGCCCACGGCGCTGAGAAGCGCCCGCGGAGGGCGGGTCCCGGTCGCACGGGACGCCGCCGCCCGGTGCGGGCTGCGGTGGCCGCGGTCGTCGCGCTCGTGCTCGTCTGGATCGTCCTCAACTTCCTGTCCGGGCCGGTGGCCGCCTACCTGTGGTTCCAGAACGTGGGCTTCGGCACCGCCTGGGCCGATCAGTTCGCGTACACCGTCGCGCTGTTCGGGGGCGGCCTGGCCGGCGGCGCGATCCTCCTGCTGGCGAACGTGGCCCTCGCCTGGCGCCTCGGCCTCGAACCGACCGACGCGGAGGTGACCGCGCACGGCCGGGCTCGACCCGGCAACGCGCGGGGCGAGGCATGGCTCGTCGCGGCGGCGAATCTCCCGCGCAGGACCGTCCGCCGGTTGCTGGTCCTGGCGACCCTCCTGCTCGGCCTGGCCCTCGGCTTCTACCTGTCGGGGTCGTGGCAGACCGTGGCGCTGTGGCTGCATCGCGTGCCGTACTCGCCGTCGGGGGCGGCCGTCGTCGACCCGGTCTTCGGCCTGGACCTGGGCTGGTGGATGTTCACCTTGCCGCTGCTGCACCTCGTGGCCGCGGTGGGCGGCGGCCTGCTCCTCGGGAGCCTGCTCCTGACCGGTGCCGCGTACGGCGTGGCCGCGGTGCGGGGAGCGGATGTGACGCGCCGCGGTCCCGTGCTGCACCTCGCCCTGCTGGGCGGCCTGCTGCTCGCGGCCGTCGCGGCGATGCAGTGGCTCGGCCGATACGACCTCTCGTACGCGCAGAACGGCTTCGTCACGGGGGTCGGCGCCACCGACGCTGCGGTGCGTCTCCCGCTGGCCGCGGTGACCACGGCATCGACCGCCGTCGCCGCGGTCGGGCTGGTGGTGCTGGCGGTGATCCATAACGCCCGGCTCGCGCGGCGCGCCGCCGTCGTGGGCGGCGCCTGGTACCTGGCGCTCCTCGTGGCGGGGACCGTGCTCCCCACGGCCTACCAGAAGCTCGTCGTGGCGCCCAGCCAGAACCTGGCCGAAGCGCCGTCCATCGCGAACAACATCGCCATGACCCGACGCGCCTTCGCGCTCGACACCTGGAACGTCCAGTCGGACCCGGGCCGCTCGAGCCTGACCGCAGCCGACGTGAGCAACGACCAGGCGACGTTCAACAACGCGCGCCTGTGGGACGCCCGTCCACTGGCTGCGACGCTCGACCAGCTCCAGACCGTGCGCCAGTACTACACCTTCACGTCGGTCAACATCGACCGGTACGTCATCAACGGCCAGCCCACCGAGGTCATGCTCTCCGCGCGTGAGATGGCGCTGACCAAGAGCCAGCCCAACCCGTCGTGGATCGCGGCCCACGTCCTCTACACCCACGGATACGGCCTGGCCATGGTGCCCGTGAATGCCGTCGACTCGAACGGCCTGCCCCACCTGATCATCGAGAACCTGCCGGTCACCCAGTCGCCCGGGGCGCCGCTCGTGACGCAGCCGCGCATCTACTTCGGGCAGCGGCCGTCGAGCTGGGTGCTGGTCGACGCGAAGAGCAACGAGTTCGACTACCCGTCCAGCACCGGCAACGGCAGCGACGTCGACACGCGCTACACGGGGACGTCCGGGTTGCCGGTGGGTTCGCCCGCCGAGCGCCTCTTCTGGGCGTGGAACCTGGGCGACCTCAACCTGGCGATCAGCGACCAGGTGACCCCGCAGACGAGGCTCCTGCTGCACCGCAGCCTGGCGGATCGCCTCGGCACCCTCGCCCCGTTCCTGGCCCTCGACGGCGACCCGTACGTGGTGATCGCGCCGAACGGGCACCTGGTCTACGTGCAGGATGCGTACACCATCACGGCCGGGGTGCCCGACGCGACCGCGATGAACGACACCAGCCTCGGCGCAACCTACGACTACATCCGCAACAGCGTGAAGATCACCGTCGACGCCTACGACGGCACCACCCACTTCTACGTCGCCGATCCGACCGATCCGCTGATCCGTGCGTGGGAGGGCGTGTTCCCGGGCATGTTCGAGCCCATTTCGACGATGCCGGAGGGCCTGGCCGCGCACATGCGCACGCCCGAGTCCATGTTCAACGCCCAGACGCAGATGTACGCCGCCTACCACGTCACCGACGTGGCCAGCTTCTACAAGGGCGACAACCTCTGGACGGTGCCGTCCGTGACCACGGGCGGTACCCAGGTCCTGCCTCCGCAGGCGTACTACGTCGAGATGCGCCTGCCGAACCAGGGCACGCCGGAATTCGTGCTGGTCCAGCCCATGGTGCCGGCGTCCCGGCCGAACATGATCGCCTGGGTGGCAGCCCGGAACGACGGGACGGCGCGGGGCCAGGTGATCGTCTACGAGCTCCCCGCCAACACGACGATCCAGGGCCCCACGCAGATCGAGGCGCGCATCGACCAGGATCCGGTGATCAGCGCGCAGATCAGCCTGTGGAACCAGAGTGGCTCCCGGGTCATTCGCGGGAGCCTGCTGGTCATCCCGGTCGGCACGTCGTTCCTGTACCTCGAGCCGATCTACCTCCAGTCCACCAGCTCGGCGTTCCCGCAGCTGACCAAGGTGGTGGTGGCATCGTCGCAGACGGTCGGCTGGGGAGACACGCTCCAGGAGGCACTGCAGGCGGTGGTCAGCGGCGCCGGCACCGGCGGTCAGGCGACCACCGGCAGCGGGACGGGCACGGGCGGCGGGTCAACGGGCTCCGGTACGACCCCCAGCCCCTCGCCGGGCCCCGGCGGCGGCCTGCCCACCGACTCGGCCGGCCTCATCCAGTACATCGACACTCATTTCGCGGCGGCCAAGGCAGACCAGGCCAGCGGCGACTTCGTGGGGTACGGCAAGGAGATGCAGCTCGTTCAGTCCGCGCTCGACGCCCTGAGCGCGCTGAACGCCGGGTCTTCGCCTCTGCCGTAGTCCGCCGCCGCGAGCCTGCCGGCCGCGAACGCGTCGAGCCTGGCGCGGCGCGCTTGGGCGCGGCCCGCGTCACGGGTCCGCGTCGCCGGTCGACTCCCCGACGGGCTCCTGCCCTGCCAGCAGCGGTTCACCCTCGAAGGCCCACCACGCGGGGTGGATCAGGAACGAGAGCAGCGCGTCCCGCCGGTCGAACTCCGTGGACGCCATCTGCAGGGGCCGGTTCCAGCGACCATGCGAGTCGGTCAGGTAGTAGCGGTTCCTGATGAAGTTGGCCTCGTAGGTCAGGCCCAGCGAGGCCATCGATACCGGCCGAAGCTCCACCCGCAGCGCGCGCCCGGATGAGCTATCGGTGCAGGCGATGGTCCGCGATGGCGCTCCGTGCTCCGGGCGCGGCGCCTCCAGGAAGAGCTCGCCGTTGTTGTAGGCGCAGGTCCGGCAGAGTGGGTCGCCGTGGGCCGCCGTTCCCACCACGTCGAAGCCACGGCGCCGGAGGAACTGCAACTCGGCCGACAGGATCTCGACCGGATCCCGGCCGGTCTTCAGGCCGACCGTGATGGCGTTGTTGTGGAGGCCGATCTCGTGGCCAAGGCGCTGGATCCGCTCCAGCGCCCGCAGGACGTAGCGAGTGGGCGGGCCGGAAAAGCCCCGCCGGTAATACCAGTCCGTGTGCAGCACGTAGTAGCTGGCGCGGTAGCCGCGGGCGGCCTCCCATTCCGCGAAGCGCACCGCGTTGTCGATGTCGGCGTCGGTGTCGTGGCGCAGCACCACGAGTCGCGGCGAACGCCGCTCCGGCGGCAACTCGAACAGCGCGCGAACAGGTATCACGGCCTCCGCCTGGCGGAGGATCGCGTCGAGCCGCTCCAGGTCGTGAGGGCCGAACGCGCGCCGGCGGACGAGCACGCCCTGCCGATCCGCGAGGAGCGCACGGGGGACGCCGTCGGTCTGGCGCTGCGCGGCCAGGTGACTCCGCACCGCGCGAGCGAGGGCGCGGACCCGTGCGTCCAGGGTCATCGCGGCAGCACCATCTCGGGCATGCAACCACCTTCCACGGCGCTCGGCCGCCCTGTGCGGAGCGCCGCGGGTCCCCGAGAGCCGACGTACGCTAGCATGGCGTGCCCGGCGACGTCTCGGCGCGGCAGAGGAGGCGACGGCGCATGGGGGAAACGGTGAGCCGAACGGCAGTCACGGGCATGCGGCCGACCGACCAGGGGCCGCACGTCTTCCCGCCGCTGACCATCAGCTTCCTCCGCGGCGACACCGCGGACCCCCACTGCGTCCAGTATCCCGACCGGTTCTACGCCCAGTTCACCGCCCCGAGCGCGCGCGACCCGCGGGCAGGGAAGTACGAGGATGGCTGCTCGATCCTGGTGACGCCGCCCACGTTTGACGCGTACTGGGGCTCGCCCCACGCGTACTGGATGCGGCAGAAGGTTCGCCGGGCCGGCCGCGAAGGCTACGTCTTCGCCCCGATCGAGCGTGACGCCCACCTCGACGACATCTTCGCCATCAACACGTCGATGCCGGAGCGCCAGGGCCGGCCCATGGGCGAGGCCTACCAGCAGCAGCCGGCGCCGCAGGGTCCCTCTCCCGACTTCTCGTGCGCGCGCCACGCGTTGCGTCACTACGGCGTGCTGCGCGAGGGACACCTCTACGCCTACGCCTGGGTCTACGTGGTGGGTGAGATGTGCCTCTTCTCGACCATCCTGGGCCACGGCGAACACATGAAGTCGGGAATCATGTCGCTGCTGGTGGCCGAGGCGGTGCGCGACCTGATGACGGTCGCGGGACTGCGTTTCGCGATGTACAACCTGCACGCCTCGGGCACCGATGGGCTGCGCTTCTTCAAGGAGCAGATGGGGTTCCAACCGTTCCGCGTGACGTGGGTGATGGGCGACGGCACCGACGAGGAGCGACGGGCGGCGCGCGCCCGGGCGGTGGAGGACGCGCTGCGCGCAAGGGCCGCCGGCCCGGATGCGTCGAGCGCAGGACCGGCCGCGCTCGGGCGGCTCATCCGTCGCCTCGGGCGGTTCGTTCCCAGGGGCTGAGGGTTCCGATCGGCGGCCCGCTCGCACCGAGCGAGCGCAGGACCCCCGCGTAGACGGCAGCCTGGCGCTCCCAGTTATAGGTGGCCCGGGCGGCCGCGAGGGCGCGGGCGCGGCACGCCTCGCGGTCCGCTGCCGAGGCGTCGAGCACCGCGAGGATCGCCCGGGCGATGTCGGCCGGATCGTCCGGGTCGCACAGCACGCCCGCGCCCGTCTCTCGAACGATCGTCGCCATCCCCGGCAGGTCGCTCGCCACGACCGGCACGCCCGCCGCAAGCGCCTCGAACAGCTTGTTCGGGGTGGTCAGCCTGTGGTTGAGGGTGTTGCCCTCGATCGGCATCGCGGCGACATCTGCGGACGCGACCCAGTCGAGCAGCGACTCCGGCGGGACGCCCGGCACGACGTGCACGCGGGTGGCGTGCGGAAGAGCGGCGGCCTGCTCGCGGTAAGCCTCGAACCGCGGGCCGAAGCCCATCACCACCAGGTGGGCGTCCGGGACGCGGGCCATCGCCTCGAACAACCGCTCGATCCCCCGGTGCGGGAACAGGTACCCGTGGTACAGGACCACCGGCAGGTCCGGATCGAGGGCGAGCAGCTGGTGGAGACGGCGCGGCCGGGGCGGGCCTCCGGGCTCGCCCGGTGCCGGATCAGGTGGGGCGGGCGGGCAGTTCATGACGATCGCCGGTCGGAGGCCGAGCCGGCGGGCGAGCACGTCCGCGTAGGGGCGGCTCACGGTGATGACGGCGTCCGCGGATCGCGCCCAGCGGCGCTCGCGGCGCGCCAGCAGCCACCGCCATGTCCGCGGCAGCCGAGCGAATCGCCCGCTCTCGACGTGGATCTCGAGGGAGTCGTACACCACGCGTCCGCCGTGCCGGGCCCGCAGCCGCAGGGCGACCGGCAGCATCACCAGGCCGTCCGCCTGCCAGACGTCGGCGGGGGGCGCCACGCGTTCGACGGCCGCCGCCCAGCGGCGCACCACGAGTTCATAGCGCAGCGCCTGCAGGAGCCTGCCCGGGCCCTCGAGCAGCAGGCGCACGGCGGCCACGCGGCGGCGCGGCGGCGCGCCGGGAGCGGGCGATCGCGGCTCCGTGCCCGGCACGGGCAGGCGCGGAGCTGGCAGCCAGCGGGGCCCTCCGGGCAGTGGCACGCGGAGCAGGTCATAACCCTCTCGCGCCTCGCGATCCGGGAGCCCGGGCGCCGCGCGCGCGACCCAGGTGACCGGACAGCCGGCGTCGACGAGGGTCCGCGTCATGCGCAACGCCCGCGAGTTGTGCTCGGCGGTGCTGGCGAACAGGAGGATGACGCGAGGTCCCGGGGAGGGTTGGCCGCCCATCACCGTCCGCCGTCGCCCACCAGCTCGCGGTAGAGCCCGGTCAGCCGCGCGACCTCGGTCTCCCAGTTGTACCGCTCGTGGGCAGCCCGCAGACAGCGCCGGCGCAGGCCGGCCAGCTCATCGGGCGGGAGGTCCAGGATCGATCGGATCGCGCGCGCCACGCTCGCCGGATCGGCCGGGTCGCAGGTCGCGCCGAGGGGGGCGTCCGGATCGGCCAGGACGATGCGGTGCATCTCGGGGAAGTCGCTCACCACCACCGGGACGCCGGCCGCGAGGCTCTCGAAGAGCTTGTTGGGCGTCGAGAGGTAGTGGTTCAGCGTCGAGCGCTGGATCGGCATCACGCCGACGTCCGCCGACGCCACCCAGGGCGGCAGCTCGTGCGGCGGGACGGCATCCAGTACGTGGAGGCGGCCTCCGTAGCGCGGGTCCGCGGCGCGCCGGTCCAGGCTCGCGCGCTCGCTGCCGTAGCCGAGGAAGACGGCGTGGACGCGCTCCATGCCCGGTTGCAGGATCGCCTCGGCGAGCTCCTCCATGCCGCGATGCGCGGAGAACCCGCCGTGGTAGAGCGCGATCGGGTGACCCCCGGGGATCCCGGCCGCGCTCCGCAGCAGGCTCGGGCGTGGCTCGGGCGGCCCCCAGCGGGCGGGGCAGTTGCGGACGACCACGACGCGGCGAGGGTCATAGCGGCGCCCCAGGTCCTCGGCGAGGGACTGGTTGACGGTCACCAGCGCGTCGACCTGGTCGACCCAGACACGCTCCTGGCGGGCGAGGAACCGCCGCACCCATCCCGGCAGCTTCGCGATCCGGCCGGACTCGACGTAGATCTCGTGGCTGTCGTAGACGAGCGCAGGGTGCGTGCCGGGTCCCGTCCGGCCGTGTCGCGCAGCGGCGGCAACCGCCCCGGGGAGCCCCGAGAGGTCATGCCCGTGGTAGGCATCGGCCACAGGGGCCGCCGCGGCCGCCGCGCGGGCCCAACCCACGATCGAGTAGCGCCACCTCGTGAGCCAGTCGAGCGTGTCGCCGCCCGGCTGCGTCCGTCCGCGCCGGAGGGCCCGGAACGCGAGGTAGAACGGGGCGCGGACGAGCATCCATCCGATCCACGCGAGGGCGACCGGGGTGACCGCCACGGCCTCGGCCCAGCCCCTGGGGCCGCGCTTCGCGTCATAGGCATAGCGGAAGCGGATCCAGCCGCGGGCCCGCCACGGATACCGGCCGAGCACGTACCAGCGCTTCCAGCCCTGCGGCAGCGGAATGCGGACGATCTCGAAGCCATCGCGCCGTTCGCGCTCCGTCGCGGTCGAGGCAACGTCCCGGGGCCGCGCCATGATGGTGACCTCGTGGCCGGCCTCGGCCAGGCTCGCCGCCTCGCGCAGCACGCGTGCATCGGTCGTGCAGTCGTTGAAGACGAACATGACGATCCGGCTCACGGCGCGGCCCCCGCCACCAGGCCGGCACGGTCGGCTCCGCCCCACGGCCCCGGCGCCGCCCCCCGAGCGATGCGCGCCGCGAGGGTCCGGTACGCCGCCACCAGCCCCTCCTGCTGGCGTTCCCACGTGTACCGCTCGAGCGCGGCCGCGCGACAGTGGCGGCGCAGCGCGGCACGCTCCTCCGCCGGGCGTTCGAGCAACCCGGCCACCGCCCGTGCGATCGCGGCGGGCTCGATGGCGCAGCACGCGCCCAGCGCCTCGGCCGTCACCACCCGGCAATGTTCGGTGCCCTCGGCGACCAGCACCGGCACACCGGCCATGATGCTCTCGAAGAGCTTGTTCGCCAGGTTCAGGCGCTGGTTGAGCGTCCGCCCGGGCTGCCCCACGTACCCCAGGTCCGCGGACGCCGTCCAGGCGAGCAGCTCCGACGGCGGCACCGCATCGAGCACGTGGAGACGTCCGGGATGTCGCGCGGCCTCCGCGGCGAGGCGCTCGCGCAGCCTCCCGTAGCCAAGCAGCACCACGGCCGCCCCGAGCCTGCGGAGCGGCTCCTCGTCGAGCGCGGCGATCAACTCCTCGATCCCGCGATCCACGCTGAAGCCGCCCTGGTACAGCACGATGGGCCGTCCTGCGGCGATCCCGGTCGCGTCCCGCAGGAGGTCGGAGGAGGGCGGAGCCGGCTCGTCGGGGCGCCACGCCGGTGGACAGTTCAGGACCACCACCGGCTCCGGCACGCGGAACCGGCGTGCGGCCTCCCGTGCCACGCCGCCGCTCACGGCCGTCAGCAGCGACGCACGGCGCACCCAGCCGGCCTCCCGGCGCCGTACCAGCGCTCGCACCGCCCCGGGCATCCGTGCCAGGCGGGCCGCCTCAGTGTGCAGGTCGGCCAGGTCGTAGGCGAAGGCCGCGCCCGCATGGGCGGCGGCGCCGGCGACCACGGGAAGCGCGATGAGCGCCTTGCAGTGGTACACGTCCGCGTCGGGCACGGCCCCGAGGACGGCGTCGCGCCACGGCCCGATCCGGCGCTCGTGGGCGCCGATCTCGACCAGGCGGCGGAGCGGGGCGCGCAGCCGGTCCACGCCACGTGGCGGGGAGGGCGGCAGGGACGTCGCCCCGGCCGGAACCCCGAGGAGCCGGGTGACCTCGCGGCGCATCCGTGGCGGCAGGGGGCGGAACGCCGCGCTGATCCGGCGATCCACGCCGAGGCGGAGCACGTCGAACCGTTCCCCCAGCTCCTCGTGTGCCGGGAGGCCCGGCGCGGAGAACGCGAGCAGCGTCACCAGGTGTCCGTCGCCGGCCAGCGCGCGACCCGTGCGCAGCAGCCGCGAATCGTGCTCGAACGTGTTCGCCGCGACGATCGCGATTCGGAGTGGACGCGGGGAGGAGCGGCCGGGAGTCACGTCGAAATGGTGCGGTGAAGACCGGGGTCGGGCACGCGTCTCATCTGGCGCCCAGTGTAGGGCAGCCGGAACCGCGCTCGACGGGGCGCCACGAGCCGGCCATCGCGCCGCGCGAACCTGCCGATCGTCCCGGGGCGGCGGTCGGAAGCGGTCTGGTCGCATCGCATCGATCGGGTCATCGTGGCCCAGGAGCGGGATGCGCCGCGACCGCAAGGTGGAGCGGGACAGGATGGCTGGCACGACCGGCGCAGTGCAGCGTCCTCCCGCGTCGCGTGTGCCCGGCGACCTCCCGGAGGCAGGATTCGTCGCGGTCCACGCACCGGGACGAGCGGCCACGTCGTTCCTGGTCCGCGCGGCGCTCCCGTGTGCGCTCGCCGTCGCCTGGCTGGCCCGGCCAGGGTTCGACGCCACGGCGTGGTTTGCCGCTGTTGCGCTGGGCGCGATGTCGCTCCCCGGCAGACGCTTCCTGGCGACGCCGGCAGAACCCGGAGGGCGTGCCGTTCAGCGGACGATCCGGTGCGGCGGCTCGTTCGTCCTCCGGTGGACCCTGGGCGCCACGCTGTTCGGCGCCATTGCCTTTGCCGCCGCCTTCGACACCGGGGGCGTCCCGTTCATCGCGTATGGCCTGATCCTCGGCCTGCCGCAGTGGCTGCTCCTCCGGCCGCGCCTCCATCGACCCGGATGGTGGCTCGCGGTAACCGCCGCCATCTGGCCGATCGCGGCCCTCACGGGGCTGGAGTTCCTGTACCTCGCGGGACCGCTCGGCCCCCTCGCGGGCGGCTTCATGGTGGGCGCCGCACAGTGGCTGGTGCTCGCGGCCGCG
>JAJYDP010000087.1:0-3923 GCA_021777365.1 Chloroflexota bacterium
CCAACATCGGCGGGCGGGGCCCTCCCGCTGGTACCGCGGACCGTGGTGGTTGCGGCGGTCGTCGCGCTGGTAGCCTTCACCGCCGGCCTCCAGCTGAGCCCGGCCCGTCAGGTGGTGGTGCCCGCTTCGTCGCCATCTGGCGCCGTCGCCGCGCGCTTCTACGCCGCCCACAACGCAGGCCAGCTTGCCACCGTCATGGCGCTGCTCTCGGCGCAGCCGCACCTCTTTCGACGGCGACTACACCACCCACGCTGCGCTGACCCTCAGTGGCCGCAGCGCCATCGAGACCCACCTGCGCGCCCGCTTCGCCGAGCACGACCACTGGACCGTCGAGTTCTACCAGGAGAACCCGGCAACCCGCGGCGCGATCACGCGAACGCGCGCAGGGTCGAGCTCCGCTTCGTCCCGAGAGCTGGCCAGATCGCGCTCAAGCGTGGCTGCCGGGTCGCCTCCGGTGCGCGCCCCGTCGAAACGGATTCGTGGCCCACGCCATGCGATCGACCGCTCGTGTACCGCGCTGACAGTCGCCACTCCGGGCCGGATGGCACTGGCTAGACCATGCCAGGTGCGGCAGCCTGCTGAGTCATCCGTTGAGGCGCTGGTCTCGATGCACGCAGAGGTCGGCATACGGTCGATGTCCCTCGCTACCGATGCCCTGTCGGCGGCTGGCCGCAGCCGGCACCCTGACGCCCTCTCGACCCTGGCCCGAGGTCTGCACGTCCTCGAGTACGTGGCCGCCAACGAGGGCGCAGCGCCCAAGGAGATCGCGGCGGGCCTCGGGCTCCCCGTCTCGACCGCGTATCACCTGATCAACACGCTGATCGATGAGGGGTACCTCGTCCGCTTGGGCGCCAGCGGCCTGGTGATCGGGGAAGGCGTGGCGGCGCTCGTCGAGCGCATCGACCACCGACCCGACCCCTTTCCCGAGTTGCACCCATTGCTCGGAGAACTGGCCGACCGCTGTGGTGACGTGGCCGTACTCGGGCGTCTCGTCGGCCGACAGACAGTCATCATGTCGGTGCAGGCGGCCGCGGGCGCCGAGCATGGGGACCATCTCCGCGCGGGGCTGCGGGGGCCCTCGCACACCATGGCGCTCGGCAAGGTGCTGCTCGCGAGTCTGGACCCCAGCATCGCGGTCGCCGTGCTCCGCGGGCGTCCCCTCGAGCCGCTGACGGACCGCACCGTCACAGGATCAGATGACTTCTTCGCGGAGCTCGAGACGGCTCGCACGCGCGGGATCGCGCTGGACGTCGAGGAGGGCGAGGCGGGGCTGTGCTGTGTGGCCGCGCGCATCCGAGTCCCGGCCGGCCGGCCGGCCGTGGCCGTCGCGGTGGCCGTGAGCCCCGAGCGCCTGCGTTTCGGTCCGGACCGCCTGCTCGCCATGGTGGCGAACACCGCGCGGCGCTCCTCCGCACTGCTGTTCGGAAGCTGCGACGCCCCGGGTCCGGGCCAGATTCCCACCATCTGAAAACGCGGTAGACGCCCACGGAGCCAGCGGCCTAGCTTGCCCATCGCGGCGATTACGGAGAGGCCGCTGTGCCGCGGGGTCACCGGCGGTGACCGCTGTCGGCTCGTCGGAGATGGGGATGCGATCGCGTCTCCGACGGCCTTGGGGGGCTGCGAACACCACAGGCACCCTGGGGGCGGTCAAACGACGTCAGCCGACTACGGCGTCTCGAAACCGCCTCCGGCCTCCTCTCTGAGAGGGCGCCTGTGCGCGGTGCGCCGGCGCAGGAGGGGTCTGATGAGGAATCCTTGGACCGGGAAGTACATCGGAGAGGCGCTTGGCGTCTTCATCATCGTCTTCTTCGGGTGCGGCATCCTGTTTGGCGCCTTCATGTGGGGCACCGTGCCAGGCCTCCTCGACGGAGGCCTGGCATGGGGGTTTGCCGTGGCGCTGGCGGTGTATGCCGGGGCGTCCATGTCGGGCGCGCACTTCAATCCGGCGGTCACGCTCGCCCTCGCGATCACCAAGCGGTTCCCCTGGAACCAGGTGATCCAGTACTGGATCGCCCAGATCGTCGGCGGCTTCCTGGGGGCGCTCGCCCTCGTCGCGCTGTTCGGCGATGCGATGAGCGCGTTTGCCGCGAAGAACGGCCTCGTGATCGGCCAACCCGGCAGCGAGAAGCTCGCCGCCATGCTGATCCCCATCTCGCCGCACCCGTACCTCATCGGCATCACGCAGGCTGCCTACAACGAGGTCCCCATCTGGCGGGGCTTCCTCACCGAGGCACTGGCCACAGCCCTGCTGGTGATGTTCATCCTGGTGCTGCTCGAGGCCCGCAGCGTCAATGCGCCGCGGGGCTGGTTCTTCCCGCTCGCGCTGGGCGTGGCCGTCTGCATGCTGGTCTTCGTCACGGCGCCGCTGTCGATGACCTCCCTGAACCCCGCCCGCGACCTGGGGCCGCGGATCATGACCCTGCTCATGGGGTTCGGCTCGATCGCCTTCCCGGGCGTCCGCGGCGGTGGGTCGCTCCTTGTGACGGTGGGCGGACCGCTCGTCGGCGGACCGCTCGGCGCGCTCTTCTTCGACTACGTGATGAAGCCCTACTACCCCAAGCCCGAACCTGAGCCGGCCGCCGCTGCGGCGGCGCCCAAGTCGGTCGGGGTCAGCGCCGGGGCCGGCGCGAAGTAGCGCCTCCGTCCCGGCCCCTCGACCGGGACGACTGGCTCACGGAGGTTTCGTTCATGACGACACGCGTTTCCATCGCCCGCACGGGCGAACTGAAGGGCAACGCCCAGTTCATGGCCGGCGAGTACGTCCGCTACGACGAGGACGTCGCGAAGATCAAGGCGGCCGTCAAGGAGGCCGTGGAGCTCGCCGTCGGCAGCATCGACACCATCATCAAGCCCGGCCAGAAGGTCCTGGTCAAGCCGAACCTCGCCTTCCAGGCCCCACCGACGAGCTTTGCGGTGGTCGACCCGCGCACGCTCGAGGCGGTCCTCCTGTACCTCAAGGAGGCGTCGAAGGCGGGCGAGATCGCGGTCGGCGACAACCCGTCCCTCGGGAAGCACGTGGGCAAGGCGCGGCCGGCATTCGCGCAGAGCGGCCTCCTCGAGGCCTCCGAGCGCGGTGGCGCGGACCGGATCGTCTACTTCGACGAGCACGAGACGGTGCACGTGAAGGTGCCCGGCGCGCGGTACCTGCACGAGGCCGACGTCTGGAAGCCGTTCCTCGACGCCGACGTCGTGATCAACGTGCCCAAGATGAAGGTGCACCTGGCCAAGACGGTCACGCTCGGGATCGCCAACTGGCAGGGCATCCTGCGCAACGACCATCCGAGCGAGGGCGGCGTCGACGGGAAGGGCCTGCACACCAACCAGCAGGGACAGCACCGCAACGACATCGATCCCAAGGTGGTCGACGAGTACCGGATCCGGAAGGCCGACCTGACCATCGTCGACGCCGTCATCGGCATGGAGGGCCAGGGCCCCCACACCGGCACGCCAATCGAGATGGGCCTCATCATCGCGGGCACCGACACCGTCGCGGTTGACTCGGTCACGGGTGCCTGCATGGGGTTCGAACCGAAGGAGGTCCCGTCAACCCGCATCGCGTACCACGACGGCCTCGGCGAGATGCGCCTGGACCACATCGACGTCGTGGGCGCCCCCATCGAGAGCGTCAAGAAGCACTTCCTGCGGGCGAACGGCAACCCGGTCGGCGTGTGGCCCGGCCTGGACGTCCTCACCCAGCAGACCTGCCCCGGCTGCTTCATCAACATCCGCGGCGCAATCGACAACTTCGCCATGCACAGCGGCTTCGACCTCGGCGAGTACAACGCCAAGCTCGACGACATCGTGTTCATCGCCGGCGGGCAGCCCGACCTCGAGCCGGAGTACTGCCGGGACAAGGTCGTGTTCCTCGTGGGCGACTGCTGGGAGTACTTCCCGAGCGCGCCCAAGATCCGCGAAGCGCTGAA